>JAUXSA010000012.1 GCA_030681615.1 Bacteroidota bacterium | reverse complement strand
ATTCCGCCAAACCGTACACGTTATTTAAGTGAAATCTCTGAAGCATCCCGTACTTATGATAAATGGACCAACGACCAGGCTACCATTGCTATTAAGTTACAAAGCCTTCGTAATACTATTGAAACATTAAAAAATTCGAAGATCGATGATAAAGACCGTATCATTAAAACTTTAGAAGAACAATCAGAATTAATTCGTTTAGATCTTGATCCGCGTAATTTAAAAACGTTAGAAACGTTTGACGATAAGAAAAAACAATACCTGGATGAGTATTACATTTTTAAAGTGCGTGATAAAGAAATAAAAATTAAAACGCATTACGAAAGTTTATCGCATTCACAAATTCCAAAAGTATCGGTTCCAAAATATACAGGCTGGGGCGATATTTTAAAGTGGAGCTTGCGCGAAAATTTCCCCGGAGAATTTCCTTACACATCGGGTATCTACCCTTTTAAACGCGAAGGCGAAGACCCAACGCGTATGTTTGCCGGCGAAGGCGGACCCGAAAGAACTAACAAACGTTTTCATTATGTAAGTAAAGGATTACCAGCTGCGCGTTTAAGTACAGCATTTGACAGTGTTACGCTTTATGGTAACGATCCTGATCATCGTCCGGATATTTACGGTAAAGTTGGAAACTCAGGAGTAAGTGTTTGTTGTTTGGATGATGCGAAAAAATTGTACTCCGGTTTTAATTTAGCAGATCCAAAAACTTCGGTATCCATGACCATTAATGGTCCGGCTGCTACAATTGCTGCGTTCTTTATGAATGCTGCTATCGATCAGCAATGCGAATTATACATCAAAGAAAATAAACTCGAAAAAGAGATCGAGAAAAAAATAGCAGACATTTATAAAGCCAAAGGAACAAAACGTCCAAAATATAATTTGGATGAATTACCTGAAGGCAACAATGGCTTAGGCTTAATGTTGTTGGGTGTTACCGGCGACATGGTTCTACCAAAAGATGTTTACGAAAAAATTAAAACGTACACTTTAGCACAGGTTCGTGGAACGGTGCAGGCCGATATTTTAAAAGAAGACCAGGCACAAAACACATGTATCTTTAGTACAGAATTTAGTTTGCGTGTGATGGGCGATGTGCAGCAATATTTTATTGATAAGAACGTACGTAATTTTTATTCTGTTTCTATTAGTGGATATCACATTGCAGAAGCAGGCGCAAATCCTATTTCGCAATTAGCATTTACTTTATCTAACGGTTTTACGTTTGTAGAATATTATTTAAGTCGTGGCATGAACATCAATGATTTTGCACCGAACTTATCTTTCTTTTTCAGCAACGGTATCGATCCTGAATATTCTGTTATCGGTCGCGTATCCCGTCGTATCTGGGCTAAGGCCATGAAACAAAAATACGGTGGCAACGAAAGAAGCCAGATGTTGAAATACCATATTCAAACTTCAGGCCGCAGTTTACACGCGCAGGAAATTGATTTTAATGATATCCGTACAACGTTACAAGCATTGTATGCGATCTATGATAATTGTAATTCGTTACACACCAATGCTTATGATGAAGCCATTACAACACCAACAGAAGAATCTGTTCGCAGGGCAATGGCTATTCAATTAATTATTAACCGTGAGTTAGGTTTAGCAAAAAATGAAAATCCTTTGCAAGGTGCTTTTATAATCGAAGAATTAACGGATCTTGTTGAAGAGGCTGTGTTAAGTGAATTTGACCGTATTACTGAACGGGGTGGTGTTTTAGGCGCCATGGAAACCATGTACCAACGCAGTAAGATCCAGGAAGAAAGTTTGTATTACGAAACCTTAAAACATAATGGCGAATATCCTTTAATTGGCGTAAATACATTCTTAAGTTCAAAAGGCAGTCCAACTGTTTTACCGCGCGAAGTTATTCGTAGTACCACCGAAGAAAAAGAAGCTCAAATTAACACACGCAATAATTTATGGGAAACCCATAAAGATAAAAGCGCTGCTATATTAAAAGAGTTACAGCGTGCAGCCATACAAAACGAAAATTTATTTAACGGTTTAATGGAAGCTGTTAAATATTGTTCATTAGGTCAAATTACCAATGCGTTGTTTGAGGTCGGAGGTCAATACCGTAGAAATATGTAAAATATTATTGACCACAGATACTGAACTTGTTGAAGTATGGTGGGCGTATAGAAGGAATATGTAATGACTTGTTTTAAAAAAAATAACCTCATCTTTAAAAAAGTGCTTTTATTAAGCACTTTTTTATTTTTGAATTTATTGCTAATCCCTCAATCCGATACTCTTGCTGTATCTGAAAATATAGAATTAGCCCGCGAACAATTCTCTAAAAATCCGGCAGAAGGTTTAAAATTTGCAATAAAAGCACTCGACCTTGCTTTACAAAGCAACAATAAAAAATTTATAGGTAAGGCCAGCAACACGTTAGGTTCTGCCTATTACTTCCTTGGCAATAGCGATTCTGCAGAGGCCTACCAATCCAAAGCCCTTGAAATTCAATTAGAGATCAATGACCCCGAAGGCCTTGGACGTTCTTATGCCAACCTTGGCACCATATATTCCGAAAAAGGATTACACGACAAAGCCATCCAATATTTTTTAAAGGCTGAAAAAAAATTCCTTGATATAAATTACCTTTTGGGCTTAAGCAAAACATATAATAGCCTTGGTATTTTATTTTATAGCACAAAAGATTTTACTAACGCAGCGAGATATTATACCAACGGATTAAAAATAGCGCGCGAGCTTAAAGACGAAACACTGTATTATAGCATTGCTACCAACCTGGCAAATACATTAGGCTATCAGCACAAAACCAGAGAAGCGCTTTTTATGTACTTATCAGCCTATAATATTGCTAAACGCCAAAATAATTTTTCTGATCTTACCACCATTTGCAATAGCATTTGCCAGCAATACCTGGTATTGGAAAACATTCTAGCTGCAAAAAAGTACAATGCAGAAGCAAGAGAATTAATAAGTAAATATGAGTTAAGTAATTATTTTAAAATTGCAGCGTTTGGAAATTATGGTATTCTACTTAAAAACGATGGTAAAACTAAAGAAGCAATTGTTTATCTGGATTCAGCACTAACCTATGCAAAAGAGAGCGGCGACCTATCAAAACAAATTGATCTGCATTTGGAAATTAGCAGGCCCCTATTAAAGGAAAAGAGATATAACGAAGCAATGGAGAATATTTACGCTGCTAGTGAATTAAAAGATTCTCTGTACACATTAAACCTTGAAGACAAATTAGCCGAAGTAAATGCGGTACACAATACCGAAAAAAAGGACCAGGAGATATCATTACTAAACAGTCAAAAAAGAAATCAGAAAAAAGTAAATATACTTTTAATATTGATCGTGGTTGTTTCTTTGATATCGCTTATTATTGCTATTTACAGTTATTTCAGAAAACGAAAGACCAACGAGCTTATTTCAGCTCAAAAACAAGAAGTGGAAGCGAAAAACCTCATCATTGAACGCAAACAAAAAGAGATTATTGATTCAATAAAATACGCTCAGCGTATCCAAAACGCCCATTTACCTAAGGAAACATATATTACTAAAAATTTAGACCGCTTGAAAAAAGATCTGTGATCTTATTTTATTAAATAAAATCCAAAAAAATCAATAAATTTTCTATCTTCGTTTAGCAAAATCAAATGTCATCTGTTTTTTTTACAAATAAATCTTTTACGAAAATATTTTTCGGGGTTATTCTATTGGCTTTTGGTTTTTATACATTCGCAGATAATGGCCGCAAATTAGATTCACTTTACACCATTATAAAAACTTCCAACACCGATACAGTAAAAATTAATGCTCAAATTAAGATCGCAACTATTTTATTGAAAGAAGACACCATTAAAGCCTTGCACGAAATAAAAAAAGTGACTTACGCGCTTAACTCAGTTACAAATAAGCCTTACGTATTTAAGATATACGAAAAAATTGGCAGACTTTGCAACTACAATGTCATGCCGCAAAAAGCCCGTTACTACTTTGATGCGGGCCTTGCGAAAGCGAGAACTGAAAAAAATATTGAGTGGCAGGCCAAATTTTATTGTCGGATTGCCGACCATCTTCAGAGTGCTGATCTTTCTAAACAATGCATCCTTTATTTTGACAGTGCAATTGCCATTGCAAAAAAAGGGGATGAAAAATTATACGCAGATATCTTAATGAAAAAAGGCCGCGGACATTATGATAGTGGCGATTATAAAACAGCCATGGATCTTTATATTCAATCGCAACGCTTGTACGAAAAAAACAAATGGCAAAATGTAGAATACGGTCACTTGCTACATTTTATTGGCTCTGTATTTAAGCAGCAGGATTTTTATGATAAAGCGCTAGATTATTATGAACAGGAATTAAAACTTTCGCGTGACATAAAAGATAAAGCATTAGAGGCTGAAGCGCTTTATTTGTGCGCAAGTATGTATGGTACAAAAGGAGATCTTGATAAGGAATTGATCTATTTAAAAAATGCCATTGAGCTTTTTAAAGAACAAAACAATTTAAGAATGCTGGGTTTAATGTATAGTAATCTTTCCGCTAATCATTCCGACAGGAAGAATTATAAAGAAGCAATTGCCAGCTGTGAACACGCTTTAGAGATATTTAAAGAAACTGGCGAAGAAGAAAGCAGCGCGGCAACGTTAAGGAATTTAGGAGACTTGTATTCTAAGACAGGAAATCCAAAAAAAGCATTAGAATATTTTAAAAAAGCAATGGATGCGGCTATGAAAGTTGAAACAAAACAGCTTTTAAATAAATCGGAGATCACACAATCTATGGCCTTCGCCTACTCCGATCTTGGTGATTATAAATCAGCTTTTAATTTATTATTAGAGCATCGTAGCTTAAGCGATAGTCTCAGCAATGTAAGTAATGTAGAATACCTCCACACTTTAGAAAAACAATACGACACCGAAAAAAAGGAAAAAGAAATTGCTTTACAAAAAGTGGAGATTGATAAAACTAACGCCGTTGTTAAACAACAGGCCACGCAGCGCAACGCGATGATAATTGGTTGTATTTTGGTTTTAATTATTGCAGGTATTTCTATTGTTGCTTTTATTAATAAACGTAAAACAAGCAGGCTGTTAGCGAAACAGGTAGGCGAAATAAATTACCAGAATACTATTATAAAAGAAAAGAATAAAGATATAACAGATAGTATTCAATACGCCAAACGTTTACAGGAAGCCGTTTTTCCGGAGACAGATGTACTGAATACTTTTTTTGCTGAATCGTTTGTTCTCTTCCGGCCCAAAGATATTGTGAGTGGTGATTTTTATTGGTTCGAAGAAGTGGGCGATAAAACTATTTTAGTTGTTGGCGATTGCACCGGTCATGGTGTACCCGGAGCTTTCATGTCTATTCTCGGTCATAATTTATTGAACCAAATTATTTTAGAAGAAGGTGTAACAACTCCCGGAAAAATATTGAATATTTTAGATAAGCGTGTTACCAATGCGCTAAACAAAAGAGAAAGCAAAGAGGCTAATAATGATGGGATGGACATGGTAATTTGCGTGATAGATAAAACAAAGAATAAATTAGCATACGCAGGAGCCAATCGCCCGTTGGTTATCAGGCGCGATAATGAATTGATAGAGTTAAAGCCCAACAAGCATGCTGTTGGTGGCATACAGGATAGTAGTTGCAAATTATTCATTCAGGAAGAAATTGATATTAAGCAAGCAGATGTTTTATATATGTTCTCCGATGGATATTACGACCAGTTTGGCGGACCAAAAGGAAAAAAATTCAAGTACAAACAATTAACCAGTCATATACTTTCTATGGCAACCCATTCGCTGGAAGAACAGAAAAAAATATTGGCTGATACAATAGTGACCTGGCAGGGAAATTTAGAGCAGGTTGACGATATTTGCGTGGTAGGAGTAAAAATTTAATTATGAACTCACTTATTATTTTAAGAGGATTACCCGGTTCAGGAAAAACAACACTTGCTAATATATTAAGCGAAAATAAATGGCCGGTATTTTCTATCGACAGTTATTTTACCGATCCTAAAACAAATGAATACAATTTCCAGTTCGATAAAAATCATTTGGCCTATAAAAATTGTGAAGATCAAACCCGGCAGGCCATGCAAAATAGAACGGAGAAAATTTTTATTGATAATGTATTTAGCCTCGATTGGGAAATTGAACCCTACTTTAAATTAGCTTCAGAGTTTAATTATTCGGTTTTTGTAGCCACTGTAGAAAATTACCAGGGGCATAAAAACACTCATAAAATAAGTGAAGAACAGATCCAAAAAATGGCTGCCAAATACAAGGTAAAGCTGTTGTAAGACTTGTTATTACTGCATTTCATGCATTTAACAAAACTTAGGTTTGGTGTTAAAAATCTAACTTCAGTTTATCTAAATTTCCTGTATCTTTATACATTAAATTACTTATAGATTTTATGAGAAAACTATTATTTATCGGGTTTATTTTTAATTGCATTTTCTTCTACGGACAAACAACTGATGCCGCAGGAAAAAAACAAGGCTATTGGAAACAAAAAGACGAAAAAACAAACAAACTTGTTTTTGAAGGTGAGTTTAAAGACGATAAGCCTATCGGGAAGTTTAAATATTATTATCCCAGCGACTCTATTCGCGCCATTATTGATTTTAAAAAAGGTGGTAAAACCGCTTACGCGAAATTATTTCACCCTACGGGTAAACGGATGGGCGAAGGAAAATATAACAGCGAAGTGCTTTCTGCTTTAAGTCGTGATAGCGTATGGTTATTTTATGACGAAGCCGGTATTTTGATCTCGAAAGATAAATACGTTAACGGAAAAAAAGAAGGGGTTAGTTACGTGTATTTACCTGACGGAAAATTAGCTGAAGAAAAAAATTACAAAGCTGATGTGTTGAATGGACCTTTTAAATTATATTTTGACGGCGTTAAACTTAGAGGCCAGGGCGCATACAAAGATGGCTTGTTAGAAGGAAAAGTAAGTTATTATTTTCCTAATGGTACTGAGGTAGCAACAGGCTCTTATATAAAAGACAGGAAGAATGGTCCATGGATATACAAAGAAGAGAACGGAAAAATAAAAGAAAAAGAATTATATAAAGAAGGAAAAAAAGCAACTCAAAAAGAAACTGACGAATTTTTTAATAAAGGAAAAAAGACCGGTGCAACAACCGGAACAGTAACAACAAAAGAAGGTCCGAAAAAAGGAACAAAAAAATAAATGAGCAAAAAGGGGAAGGTTTTAGTAGCCATGAGTGGCGGTATTGATAGCAGTGTTACTGCGATGATGCTGCACGAAGAAGGTTACGAAGTGATAGGAATAACCATGAAGACATGGGATTATGAAAGCTCAGGCTCCAGCAAACGCGAAACCGGTTGCTGTAGTTTGGATAGTATTAACGATGCCCGTACAATGGCGGTACAATTTGGCTTTCCACATTATATTTTAGATATACGCGGTGAATTTGGAAAACAGATCATTGATAATTTTGTTGAAGAATATTTAGCGGGCCGTACTCCTAACCCATGCGTATTATGCAATACACACATTAAATGGGATGCATTATTAAAACGCGCCGATATGTTGGATTGCGAATTTATTGCAACAGGACATTACGCACGTTTAAGAAAAGAAAATAACAGAACCATTATTCATAAAGGTGTTGATGTTACAAAAGATCAGACCTATGTTTTGTGGGGCTTAGACCAGGCGTGTTTAAATCGCACCATGTTTCCTTTAGGTGGATTTAAAAAAACAGAAATAAAACAAATGGCAAAAGATGCCGGTTTTTATGACCTTGCTAACAAAAGCGAGAGTTATGATATTTGTTTTGTGCCCGATAACGATTACCGTGCTTTTTTAAATCACCGTATGCCTGAGTTGGAAAAAAAAGTAGCCGGTGGCGATTTTATTTATAAAGATAAAAAAGTAGGTAAACATAAAGGTTACCCCTACTTTACTGTTGGCCAACGCAAAGGTTTAGAAATTGCAATGGGTGTACCTGTGTTTGTAAAAGAAATTATTCCGGAGACCAACACGGTTATTTTAGGAGATAAAGATGATCTTGAAGAAAATCATTTAACCGTTCGTGATTTTAATTTAATAAAATACGAAACACTTCCTAACGATTTTGTTGGTTTGACAAAGATCCGTTATAAAGATCCCGGAACTTTAGCAACCATAAATACTATTGATAATAAACTGGATGTTATTTTTCATCAACCTGTAAACGGTGTTGCACCCGGCCAAAGCGCTGTTATTTACGAAGGCGATGACCTTGTGGGTGGTGGTTTTATTAATAGGAAGGTTTTAGTTTGAGTATATTTACTTTTAAATTTACCCCTGCTAAAAATGATCTTTGATCATGCTGGTTTTAAGAGTTATTTCCTTAATTATTTTGTCAAATTCATGAGTTGCCACTCCAACTTTTAATAATAATTCTGCATTTAACGGGTCATTAAGATCTTTAAAGTTAAATAAGCTAACCAAACCCAAAATACTAGCAACAGGGGCGCGCACCTGGTGTGACTGTAAATATGCGATCTCATAAAGTTTTTTATTTTGTAATTCTATTTTTTCTTCTATTCGTTTTCTTTCAGTTATATCATTAAAACTGGCATAAACCAGAGGTTTCGAGTCATTTGAAATTGAAACAAGCCGCACCTCGGCTATAAATGAATTGCCTTGGCCATCTATAATTACCCACTCAAAAACCAATTTTTCACCCTTAAGCGCCCGCTCTATATACTCTTTCGCCTTTTCGTCAGATCGTCGGCCATCCGGCTGAAACTCCGGGCTAACTTGGCCGGGGCCAATTTTAGATATTTCTGCGGCCGAGTATTTAAAAAGATCTAAAGCATTAGAATTGCAGCGGGTAAAACAAAAGGTTTCAGGATCTAAGATGGTTAAACCCTGAGGCGCGATCTCAAACAACTCGTGAAACATCTTTTCGCTTTCATCAAACGCATCTGCCATGGTATCAAATGTGTGTTTTGATTTTTCTTCTTTTGTCATTTTAATTGTTTGTTTGTGATTAAATAGCTTTACTAATTATGGGTAAAGGTCTTGCATGTGCCTAGTTTATATTATGATAGCGCACATACCAAAACATGACTTTGGTCATATTTTACCGGAATAATTTCATCTATTTTTATTGACTGAAATTGAGGAAATTAGCTTTGAATCATCCCATAAATACTAAAATTGATAGCAACCAGGGCATTGATGCCCTCTTTTTATATGCAACAGAAGGAATAATAATTTCCAATGAAAAAGGTGAAATTATTAGAGTTAATCCAAGTGCAGGAAAATTATTTGGTTATCATGAAGATGAATTAACGGGAAAAACAGTCGAAACACTCATCCCTAAAAGATTCTCTAATCATACCAGTCACCGGGAAAAATATAACGAAAGTCCCCACCCGCGATCAATGGCTACCGGAATGGAGTTATACGGACTAAAAAAAGATGGTTCTGAACTACCTATAGAGATCAGTTTAAGTCCGTACTCTAACGATGAGGGTAAATTTGTTGTTGCCTTTATTGTTGATATTACTACCCGCAAGCAAGCTGAAGAAAAAATGAAAAACTATTCTGCCGAGCTTGAAAAACAGGTAAAGAATAGAACTATGATATTAGAAGAAGCGATTCAGGAACTCGAGAAAACAAAAAAAGACCTTCACAATGCCCTGGATAAAGAAAAGGAATTAAATGAACTTAAATCGCGCTTTGTTTCAATGGCTTCGCATGAATTCAGAACTCCTTTAACAACTATGCTGTCTTCTCTTTCGCTTGTAACTAAATATGGAGAAAAGAAAGATCTGGAGAGTCAAAATAAACATGTTGGTAAAATAAAAACAGCAATTAATACTCTGACCGATATTTTAAATGATTTTTTATCTGTAAGCAAACTGGAAGAAGGCAAGGTTCACAATATGCCAGAATTATTAACTATAAACATTTATATAGCTGATATAATTTCAGAAATGAAACTAATGACAATGGAGGGCCAAAATATCATTCACCAACACAGTGGTAATATATCGGCTATGGTGGATAAAAAGCTTTTAAAAAATGTTTTATTCAATTTAATTTCTAACGCTATTAAGTTTTCGCCTAATGGCGAACATGTGGAAATTAGTACTTCTGCCTCTAACTCAACGTTAAAAATATCCGTTAAAGATATTGGTATTGGCATTTCAAAGATAGATCAGCAACATTTGTTTGAACGTTTTTTCAGAGGGCATAATGCAACCCACATTCAAGGTACCGGGCTGGGATTAAACATTGTGGCAAAATATGCAGAGTTAATGAATGCCTCTATTGATTTTAAAAGTGAAGAAAATAAAGGCACCACATTTACAATTATCATTCCGCAATAAAATGAAAAAGATCCTTTTAATAGAAGACAATAAAGATGTGCGTGAAAACACAGCCGAAATATTAACGCTTGCCCACTATGATGTTATTACTGCCGTAAACGGATATGAAGGTGTTGAAATGGCAAAAAAAGAAAAACCGGACCTGATTATTTGTGATATCATGATGCCGGTATTAGATGGTCATGGGGCATTGCACCTTCTTTCTAAAAATGAAGAGACCGCAAGTATTCCATTTATATTTTTAACAGCAAAAGCAGAACGTAATGACTTTAGAAAAGGTATGGCCATGGGGGCTGACGATTACCTGACAAAACCTTTTGATGACCTGGAATTACTAAGTGCTATCGAAATTCGTCTTGAAAAGAATGAGATCCTGAAAAAAAATTTTACGAAAAACCTTGCAGGTATAAATGACTTTATAAATAAGGTTAAGGGTATTGAATCTCTTAAAAAACTTTCTGAAGAAAGAGATATAAGGAATTATAAAAAGAAAGAAGATATTTATAAAGAAGGTGCTCACCCTAAAGGCATCTACTTTGTAAGCAAAGGAAAAGTAAAAACATATCAAACTAATGAATCAGGTAAAGAATTGATAACTGAACTGCATAAGGAAGGCGATTTTTTTGGCTATTTATCTTTGTTGCATGAAGAAAAATATACCGGTTCAGCATCAGCATTGGAAGATTCAGAGATCTATATGATCCCTAAAGAAGATTTTTTCTCTCTTATTTATAAAAATGCCGAAGTCTCAAAAAAATTCATTGAAATATTATCCAATAATTTACGCGAAAAAGAAAAAGAGTTATTAAAGCTCGCCTATAATTCGGTTAGAAAAAGAGTGGCCGAAGCCCTTGTAAAGTTGTCGGATAAATATAAAAAAGAAAGCGATCAAAAGTTCAGTATGAATGTTTCGCGGGAGGATCTTTCAAACATGGTTGGAACTGCAACAGAAACTGTAATACGTACACTAAGTGATTTTAAAGAAGATAAGTATATTGAAGTATCGGGAGGTACAATTACTATCCTTAATTATGATAAGCTTGCTAACATGAAGAATTAAATTCCTTAAAGGTATTTCTGACAAAAATCATGCTTACTTCTGACTATAGTCATTTCTAATCACCCATCGTCCCCATACTTTTGTTTCATAATTTGTGAAATAAAAAAAATGGAGATCATCAATCAGAATCATTACGTTATTGCAACTTTTACTGCTCGCGTACTTTCAGTTTTCCTTTTTTTATTTCAGGGTTACAATAACGTTTTTAAAATAAAACCAGCCCACGTCATTATTGCTTGATACATTATTTTTTAACCCCTAAATCATAAAATCATGGAAACAACCATCAAAACAAAACAAGCAAAAACTTCGTTTCAAAACGAAAAAACAAGTAGCGCATCAACTTTAACTTTTTGGGAAAGTATTGAATTTAACCGCTTTGGTATCATTTCAATGTTGATTCTTTTTATCGGATGTATTGGAGGCTTTGCCGCATCATTTGGCGCGCATGGTGACGTGTTGAAACTTGCATTGGTCGTTTTTCCTACCATTGTTGCTTTAGCTCTTATTCTGGCAGTATCGCCTATGAAAGTTATTGTTTACGTGAGCTCACTGGCAATTATACTTGATATTATCGTTTTGATCTTTTAATACCGGTTTTTTTATTAAAATGTTATCTCTGAAATTTTCTTACGCTAAAAATAAATAAAATGAAAGTAATAGAATTAATACCCGCCAAAATGAAAATAACCATTAACGACCATAGAAAGGTTTTTGCTATTCAGGAAGAATTTAATGAAGCATTTCCATATCTTAAACTGGAATTTTTTTCTAAACCTAATAAGAAAGGTGGCGCAACAGCTAAGAAATTTATAAAACATAGCAGCAAAACATTAGGCGAGTGCAGGACTATCCATAACACAGGGGATATTACCATCATTCCAACAATGACCGTTGCCGAACTGGAACAGCGTTTTGCTGATATTTATGGTCTTGGGGTACATGTTTATAGAAAATCCGGAAAAAGCTGGCTTGAAACAACCGTAACGGATAGCTGGACACTTGAAGAACAAAACAGACAGGGGGAAGATCTTAGTAAATGGGCTTAATGATTAATGGTTAACTCAATCATCATAAAAAAAGGCTACCTAAACGGTAGCCTTTTTTATTTTAACTTTAAAAATAACTATTGAATTACAATTCTGTAATTTGCAGAATTAGTATTGCTAATTACTTTAACGAAATAAATTCCTTTAGCGTATTTGTTTAGATCAATTACTTCAGACGTATTTTTTGTTTTAAGCGTTGTAATTATTTGTCCAACAGAATTAGTAATAACAACTTCTTTCTCACCTTCAAAATTAAAGTCGGCCGTAATTACACCACTTGAAGGGTTTGGATACACATTAATTAAGTTACTAAAAGCTAAGTTAGCATCAATACCTGTACAGGTTGAAACTGATTGTGTAATGATAGCCATATTAGAGCAACCGTTGGTTGTGCCTATAACTGTATAAGATGTATTTACACTAGGCGAAACTGCTATAGAAGTATTTGTAGAACTTGTATTCCATAAATATGTACTTCCACCACTTGCAGTTAACGTAGCTGTTTGTCCTACACAAATAATACTTGCAGAACTCGTTACGTTAACCGTTGGTTGCGGACTTACTGTTAGCGTTACAGGTATGCGGGGAGAAGTACAACCAATTTTATTATATTTTACCGTACCGTTAAAAGCTCTTGGTACAGTGGTTGCGTTAAAATATGCATTACCTGTTGTACCTTCTAATATTTGAAGATCTGCATTTTGAGTTATAATATTACCTACAGCTGTACCACTCGAATAACGGACATTTGGACCCGTATTAGCAACAATATAAAAACCATAGGTTTGTCCTGCCGGTATTTGAATAGAAATAGTGTTTGTAACAGGTGTTACAGTTCCAACACCATTTGAAACTAAATTGGTAGATGAAGCTAAGGTCCAACCTGTATTCGAGGTTGAGAAACCTACATGTGTTCCTGGGCGGTACCAAACTTCTATCGTTCCGCTTCCTACTGCTAAGTGTACGTCAAAACCTGTTACCTCTATCGGATTTATTGCCACTACGTCAAACATTTCACCAAGAAACGCAGAAGTACCACTTACGTTTGTAAATAAACTACCGGAACTAACAGAACTTGCTTCAGCAAATACAGTTGTTGTAACGGGAGAATTTAATGTGTAAGTACTACCCGATGCTAAAGAGGTTGTTGATGTAAGTGTTGAATACCAATTTACTGTAGAAGGAGAAAACGCATTTACAGAAAGTGTTCCCGTATTAGGGTTACAAACAGTTGAACCGATCCCGGTAATTGTAGGGTTGGTAACTGTAATTGTTGTTGACATAACTGTAGAGCATGTTCCGTCTGATGCAGTTAAACTATAAA
>JAUXSA010000194.1 GCA_030681615.1 Bacteroidota bacterium | reverse complement strand
AAAATTATTATTGTTGCTGCCTTAGGCTATTTTGTAGATATCTACGACCTGGTACTGTTTAGTGTTGAAAGAAAAGACAGTCTTACTGAAATTCTTGGTGCGGGTGCAAACCCTCAAAGCTTAAAAAATATTGGTATGGCCTTGCTTAACTGGCAAATGGGCGGTATGCTTATTGGTGGCTTATTTTGGGGTATACTGGGCGATAAGAAAGGAAGACTTTCGGTTCTATTCGGTTCTATTTTAATGTATTCATTAGCCAACATTTTTAACGGCATGGTTACTAACGTAGAGTGGTATGCCGCATTACGCTTTATTTCGGGTTTTGGTTTGGCAGGCGAATTAGGTGCCGGTATAACGCTGGTAAGTGAAACCATGAGCAAAGAAAAGCGGGGCATTGGTACCATGATAGTTGCCACCGTTGGTGTATTTGGCGCTGTGGTAGCGGGTTTTATGGGCGATGTGATCACTAACTGGCGCTGGAGTTTTTACATAGGCGGTGCCATGGGTTTAGTGCTTTTGGTTTTACGAATTGGTGTGTTTGAATCGGGCATGTTCGAAAAAGTAAAGCAGAGCAATATCAGCAAAGGAAATTTTTTCGACCTGTTTAAGACCAGGCAGAGGGCCTTTCAATATTTAAGTGTTATTATGATCGCTGTGCCGGTTTGGTATGTAATGGGTATTTTAATTACGTTTGCACCCGAGATCTTTGTTTCTATTGGTGTTACAGATTTTAAACCCGATGCCGGAAAATCCATTATGTATGCCTACCTGGGCATTACCCTGGGCGATGTGGCCAGTGGCGCCATAAGCCAATGGCTTAAAAGCAGGAAAAAAGCATTGTTGCTTTTCTTAGTAATGACGGCAATGTCGGTGGTGTTATATTTTAATGTGGCAGTTATTTCAGAAGTTCATTATTATTTCATAGTAAGTATTATTGGTTTTGCCACCGGGTACTGGGCTGTTTTTATGAGTACCGCGGCAGAATTATTTGGTACCAATATCAGGGCCACAGCTACCACAACGGCTCCCAATTTTGTGCGTGGCTCGGTTATTTTTTTATCATTCGGTTTCAGGTATTTTGAAACTGTTTTTGTAAATCCCGATGGGAAGCCCGATTCTCAAATGGCAGCTATTGTGGTTGGCATAATAGTTGGGGTATTAGCTTTCATGGCCTGGTTAAATTTAAAAGAGACATTCCATAAAGATCTTAATTATACAGAGTAATGAAAAAGACAGTTGTTATAGGTGCTTCAGAAAATCCCGATCGTTATGCTTTTAAAGCAATGACAAGTTTAAAAGCGCACGGACATGAAGTTATTGGACTAGGTTTAAAAGAAGGGGAAGTTGCCGGAAGCAAAATATTAACAGGCAAGCCGCAATTAACAGATATTGATACGGTTACACTTTACATTGGTCCCGCAAAACATCCCGAGTGGATGGACTATCTTATAGGTTTAAAACCAAAACGTATTATTTTTAATCCCGGTACCGAGAACGATGAGTTTGTTAGTAAAGCAAGCAATAATGGTATTGACTGTATAGAAGCCTGCACTTTGGTAATGCTGAGTATTGGCAATTTTTAAAATGGAAATTATCCTTAAAGAATTTAAAGATCTAAGCAACACACAGCTTTTTGAAATTTACAAATTAAGAAGCGAAGTATTTATTGTGGAGCAAAATTGCCCTTACCAGGATGTAGATGATATCGATCAGCACTCGGCACATCTTTTAATACTGGAGGCTGAAACCCTTGCTGCATATGCCCGCATCATCCCTCCTGGTATTTCTTATAAAGAACCGTCAATAGGTAGGGTAGTGGTTCGAAAGCAATTCAGGGGTAAAGATCTTGGTAAACTTTTAATGAAAGAATGCTTAAAATATATGAGCACGGCCTTTCCTAAATTGGAAATAGTTATTTCTGCCCAATCATATCTTCTTAAATTTTATACCGAATTGGGCTTTAAAGCCGAGGGTGAGGAGTATCTCGAAGATGACATTCCTCATACCAAAATGCGGTTAAAGTAATGCTTTAACAAAGGTTTAAAAACAATCCTTTGTTTAATAAATATAGTTAACAGGTTTAAAAAATTGCCTTAGTTTCATTATCTTTGATTCTACCTTTATTTGAAGAAGTATTGCTACATATTTTTATCATTATTTATTTGCGTTCAACTAAATGCGCAACAGCGTTTTGCTGACCAGATACCGCAAATTAAGCGTTACCTGCAAAAAGACATTGTTGATAGCGTAGAAGGCATAAAAATTTATAACCGTTTAATTGCGGCTATTGGTGGCGATTCTGTTACTTATAACAAAGCAGGTTACAACAAGCAGGGCTGGAACGAAGATTATTATATAAGCGGCAAATTGCTACACCGTGGTTATTATATTGACGGGCAGGCTATCGTTTTTAAGAATTTTTTTGAAAATGGCCAGTGCGAGCGCACAGTGGTTAATCCAGATCCTTTACATTGCAACATTGATATTTTTTATGAAAGCGGTAAGCAACGCCGCCAGATAAACTATTATAACGGCTTGCCACAAAAACGCTACGAATTTTACTCGAACGGTTTACCAAAATATACCGAGGAGAATGAGAAGGAAATGAAATACATTACCTTAAAAAAATCGTGGTATGAAAATGGGCAGGTAAAAGATGTAATGGAGATCACCGACCTAAAGGATAAAAGGTATACGCAAAAGATCTTTTATGAGAATGGGCAAACAAAAGGCGAAGGGCCGGTTGTATTATCAGTTGACGGTAAATCGTATTTAAAAGATGGCACCTGGAATTTTTACGACAGTAATGGTAAAAATAAACGTTCCGAAAAATACAACGCAGCTAAGTTAACTTCCAATTAACTGGCGTTAAATTATTCTCAACCAAATAATTATTTGTTTTACTAAAGTGCTTACAGCCAAAAAAGGCACCACGCGCTAAAGGCGATGGGTGTGCGGCTGTTAATATCAAATGTTTGTCCTTGTCTATCAATTCTGCTTTGGCAGCGGCATAAGCGCCCCATAAGAGGAAAACCACGTGTTGTTTTTTCTCGCTTACCAGTTTAATAATAGCATCGGTAAAATGTTGCCAGCCAAAATTCTTGTGGCTGCCGGGCAAACCGGCTTGTACAGTAAGTACGGCATTAAGCAGCAGAACGCCCTGTTTTGCCCAGTTTTCGAGGTTTCCGGAAGTAGGAATTTCAAAACCGGGGATATCTGTTTTTAATTCTTTAAATATATTTTGCAGGCTTGGCGGCGTACGCACATCATTTGTAACCGAAAAACTAAGGCCGTGTGCCTGGTTAGGACCATGATAAGGATCTTGCCCAATGATGACCACTTTAATATCGTCGAATGCACAAAGTTGCAAAGCATGAAACACGTGTTTGGCCGGAGGATAGATGGTATGCGATTTGTAGGCTATATTAACATGATCTTGCAGTTCTTTATAATATGCTTTATCAAACTCAGAATGTAAGAGGTTATTCCATTCAGCGGATAGCGATTTAATGCTCATGTTAGTACTAACGTTAAATTGTTATTAAATATTTGGCAAAGTAACCTTTTTTATTTCTTGGAGTAAAAAAGAATAATTAAATTTATAATCTATTAAAACCTTATGAAAAAATTAGTTTCTCTTTCGATTGTTGCACTTGTTGTAGCTATAAGTTTCAGTTCTTGCAAAAGTCACGAAAAATGTCCTGCTTACTCTAAAGTAGAGAAGAGCTCAAAAAAATCAGTTTAATCTTTATAGAGAGGGCTAATTTCCTCTTTTTTTGCATATTTCTATTTAACATAATGCTCAGTTATTAAGCGAGTAAGTAGAGAGTCATTTTTATGACGAACGTTACGAGATTTATAACTGCATATTATGTTACTTAGCTACGAGCCGAGGGAAGGTGCGTAAAAACTTCATAGCGTTGGCTGTTTTTGCCGATGTTTTCCTTTTAAAATCTATAAACAAAAAATTTAATAAAATTGCAATTTTTGTCAATTATTTGACTAATTTTGTTGCAACAAAGTATTACTTTCCTATAAACAAAAAGCCCCCAGTATTCGACTACTGAGGAACTTTTCGGAAATTAATCTAGGTTATCTGAGCGACAACCATAAAAACAAACTTTTTAAAAGGTTTGTTTTTTTTGTGCTTACATTTTTGGTTTCATCTTTCACTAAGATTCCTCCTTTTGTGTAAACGTACCCTTGCGGGGCATTCTTTGTTTCCATATTTTGTATGGGATGCAAAGCCATCCTCATGGCCGATGGCTTTAGATGAAGTGAGCCACGATCACGATGCTGTAAAGATAATAATAAAAATTCTGAAATATTAAAACTTTATTTCAATTAACTAAAAATATAAATAGCACAAAAATTTGCATTATCAATTATTTTTTACGTACCCTTTATTTACTCAATAGAAGTGATTTTATTCTTGTATAATATAAAGGGGAGAACCCGTTTATATTATAAACTATTTTATCAGAATGAATAATTAACACAATTGTCCCATTCTTTTTTTTAAGATTATGTTCAATAGGCTTTAGCCAATTAAGAACATAATTTTCTGCCGATGCAATTTCCTCATCAGTAAACTTATCAGCAATACAGGTTATGGAGTGTACTTTCAACTATGTGAATCTATGAAAATTTAATGTCAAAGACTTAAAAATCTATGTGTTCTCTGTGTTTAGATTTAGGCATTACAGGAGCGTAGGAGAGGGCAAGAAAGAAAAAAGTCAAAAGAACAATATAAAAGACTTTTTGGGGTGGCTATTTAACATAATGTTAATTATATATTTGTCGTATATTTGCATCAAATGATACAATATATACTCAAACATATAATTAACGTTATGTCTGCGTCCTTGGTCGGACTTGCTCCACGGGTAAATAGCCCCACAAAAAATGGAAATAAATTAAGGAATCAATTTAATATTTTTTCCCTTTTTTCTTGCTCCCCTGCGCCTTCCACTGGATGTATCGTCCACAACAATCCTTTCCTACGGAAAGTCGTTTTTAAAAGCTAATTAAAATGGATATTAAAAAATAAGCAATCAAATGATTTTGTTAAATTTGTTTACTAAAAAAGTAATAAAAGTGGAGACCACCACATATATAATAACCATAGAAATAAACGATTCGAGAAGACGTACAGATTTCAAATTGTTTTTAAAAACAATTATGACACAAGGGTATTGTCCTATTCATGAAAATGCAATAGCCGTTGCATCAAATCTTTCAACTAGTGATATTTTTGATAAAATAAGACATAAAACAAATTCTGAGGATAGAGTTTTTATTATTCGCTCTGGCACTGAAGCAACGTGGATAAATGGATACGGACCAGAACATACAGATTGGCTTAAGAAAAATCTATGAAGGAAAACTCTCAAAATATTGATAGTGAGTCTACGGTGTCAATAAGACGGGGACGAGTAGAATCTGTTGATCTATTTGAAGTAAAAGAGCATGAACTTGAAATATTAGAGAATGGAGGCTCAGATAGTATTTATTTAAACTTTTCTATTTTCTTAATTTCTATTGCTCTTTCAGCCATTTTTAGTCTTTGTACATCAACGTTTTCACTACCGATCTATCAAACACTATTTTTAATAATTGCTGTTGTAGGAATGCTTGGAGGTATTTTTCTATTAATTCTATGGTTGAAACAACGAAAATCCACAAAATCAGTTGTGAAAATTATTCGTGGTAGAATACAATATATAGGTGCTAAAAATGTAATTCCTGCAATAAATATTGATCAAACGAATATAGACATCATAAATAGCCCAACAGAATTAAAACCTTAGCTTATCGAGGATTATTTAGAATGATTTTTCCACTGAATTAGACCAAAAATTTCACCATCCTTTATGGAAACCAAGGCTACCCACGCCTCTCTTTTTAATTCTATTGCTTTCCTTTTTAAAGTAACTATATCTGTACTGCTCGGCTGAACCAAAGCTGATGGATGTTGAACGGCAATAACTAATAAAAGCATTTTTCTTAATGCACTGTCCGCAATTATAAATCTGCCTTCCTTCCCAACGCTATCATAACCGTTCTTTTTCAAAAGAACAGTTATCAGTTCTTCAGACTTATTTTGTATAGCAGTAT
Source organism: Bacteroidota bacterium (assembly GCA_030681615.1). GTDB lineage: Bacteria > Bacteroidota > Bacteroidia > B-17B0 > Aurantibacillaceae > Aurantibacillus. The sequence continues at coordinate 14,615 of JAUXSA010000194.1, read as the reverse complement.
TCATTTTAACTATAGTTTCATTTTTTAATTTTGCCAATTTCATCTTTAATACTTTTAGGAATTTCCTTATTAAACGCTTTAAAAATAAAATTTATCAATTTAGTTATATACGCCTGTTTTGTAAAATCATTCACATCTTTATAACAAGACATAAGCTTAACAAAATCGTCATGTGTAGCACTAATTTCATCAAGATAAATATGTTTCTTTCGAATTACTAAAACGTGTAATTTACTTTCAGTATAAACTGGTGCTATTGTAGGTAAATATAAATCATATTCTATATCTTTTGAATCTACTTTTGGATATTCTATAAACAATTTTGCAACGCTTAATAATGATCCAATATACCTTTCAAATTTACCCGGCCTAATCCTTTCGTCGTTGAATACTGTTCTTCCATCAAAGTACAGGCCAAGGAATTTAACAAGTGTATAATTCAACTTTTCCTTGTAATAAAGTGCTGTATAGAAGTCAGCCTCAATGTCAATGAGTTTCATTAACTGGTCACCAAAATTGTCCTTAATTCTGGTTGCATCTCCTTTGTTGGGAATTTTTTGCACCATTAAATGGAAAGATTCGTGTAAAACAACCATTTTGTAATAATCAAAAGAACATTTTTTTCTGACCTCTGTATTAAATGACACTGTATCACCTTCTACTTGCATAAGCCAATCTTGTGTAGAAAACGGGAAATCAACCAGTCTTTTATTACCCTCTAGTGCTTTTAATACGCCAATCTCATTTAACCATTTTGTAAAACCATTGAGAGACTGTATTAAAAGCTCGCCTTCTTGTTCAGTAAATTCTTGCTTTTTAGCCATTGTGTAAAAAATGAATACAATGCAAGATACTTCATTTTTTTATAAATCTATTAATTACACAATTTTAAATAACATTTTAACGTAAGGACTTTCCCTTCTTCAAACCCAACCCAACGCCACCACTCATTCCTAATCTATTGAACATAACGAGGGTTAGATGCCGGCTTCTTCTGAATTTTATATATATTTATATCATTGAAACATTTTCTTTTATATACTCTCACCCTTTTTATTTGCTGTAATGTTTTTTGCCAGACAACTTTATCAAAAGACAGCGTTTTACATAACTATAAAAGAAATTCTTTATTTCTGGAAGTTGGTGGTCAGGGTGGTTTCTATTCTATCGGTTACGACAGGATCCTTGAAATAAATGGAAAAATACGACATACCAGTTCGATCGGACTTTCTTATCTTTTTTTTGGCGTAGGAAGTAAGACTAATTTAAGGCCGCAGATATTTTCCCTTCCTTATTCAAATAACATTGTTTTTAAGAACGGATTTGAATTAGGGATTGGAGCTACAATTTTATTGTATACCGAAACCAGAACAAGCTACTATCATGGTGGGTCCAGTACCAATACCGATATAAATCCTTATCTTTTCGCGGTTCCCAGGATCGGTTACAGGTATCAAAAAAATACCGGTGGTGTCTTTTTTAGGGCAGCTCTTACGCCATTGATAAAATTGATCTCAGGCGACCCTTCGTTTTATAGAGTTTTACCTTGGGGCGGTATTAGTATTGGAAAATCGTTTTAAGAATTTAATCCCTAGCTTTACACATGATCCGCATTAATGGTATAATAGACGAAATTAAAGAGCTTAAAAAAGAACCTAATCACCGCTCTGCCCTTAAAATTGTGAGTTTATTAGAAAGTAACCATAAATTATTCCAGGCTAAACTCGATCCGCAGGATTACAATTTTATGCTTCGCAATTTTGAAGAACTTTCGCACACACAGCCTAAAGATTACAATTCTGCCGGTTTTACCCGCGAGTACGAAAAACATTTTGAGTCGCTTTTGTTCCATCTCAACAAGATCCTTTAAGATCAATTCTCCAATTAAACATAAAAAAAAACCGGTTTTAATTTTTAATTGGTCAGGCTTTTAATTACATTTAATATAAAATTAAAAGCTATGAGCAAAGGAACAAAAGAAATGCTTAAAACATTAATTTCTAATACGGAATTAATAATGCAGCATTTAAAAATAAAAAAGGTGGAATCAGTAGAAAAAAGTGCGCCTAAAAAAACAGCACGTAAAAAATCTACCAAACGTACAGCCGAGAAAAAAAGCCCGGGTAAAAAACGCTGATCTTAGATCAATTTACCGTTCTTAATAACATCTATTAAACTACGGTGTGCAAAGATCCCGTTCTCAAAATTGGCATCTTCTTCATTAGCGTCTTCTGTATAACAAGTAGCATCGTAGTCGCCGCTCTCATCTTTGGTAACATCTATTGCCTTTATAATAAGGGTATCGCCGTTTGATGGAAAATAAACGGTCTTATTAAAATACTTATCGTAATTTTTTACAATAAGGTCTTTTGCTTCTTCAATGGTCATGATATTTATATTTTAGTTATTGTCGAACTTCCTTAAGCACCGCCAACAGTTCATTTTTTGAATCCTGAAATATTTCTTCCTTCTGGCTTTTATGTGTATCAATACTGGCCAGGTTGCTTTTTACAAAGCTTAATCTTTTGCTGAACTGGTTTATGTGATGGTTCTCATCTAATATGATGTAGATATCGTCTACCAGGTTTATTAATTCAGTTATTGTGCGATCGCTGCATTTTAGATCACTTACTTTTTTTTCTATAGTAGCTAATTCTTTGTTTTCCATTTTTATTTACCTCCGTTTGCTTTAAGATCGTTAATACAATTTGCGTCAAGCACCGGAACGTTATTTCCTAAAAGGTTACTTAGCATATCGCTTGTTTCTGCAGTATAATACATTAAACAATTGGTATTATTGCAGTGTTTGCCATGTGGTTCATCCTGGTGCCCAGTTGTCATGCCGGTACCGTTATTTACAAGGCCAAGCACGTGACCAAATTCATGTTCGCAAACTGTAGTTTCTACAGAGCTAACTGATGGTTGGCCCAACCCACCACTTAAGTCGCGGATGGTTTTTTCAAAGATAACCATAGATGATGAGCCATAAGCAATGCCCAGTGTTTTTAAATTGCTGGTATTTTGCGAATACTCCCCGTCTAAAAAAAGTATATAGGCAGTAATGGTTCTGCCTTCGTGCTTAACACCACGGTTAATACTTTCAATTGCCCGTATATCATTGATCGTATATACCGATTTGCCGGGCGAATTAATATTACTATAGGTCACCTCTACCCCACCTGGTTTATTTAACCGTTGGCTTAAGAATGTTTTAAGATCTTCTACCGCACCGGCAGATGGTTGCAGGCCGTTCACATATTGTATCTGTATAATAAGTTTATCGTAATTGTTGGCGCTTAAATAATCTTTAGCGTTTACGCTTATTAAGCCTGGCGAATTAGGCGCCGTTGAATTATCCTTTTTACATCCAAAAAAGAAACAACTACTTAATAGTAGCGTAAAAACACCGGCAGATAAAATCAAATTTTTCATATAATAAGTTTTTTTTCTCTTATTATATTTCAAGAATCAGACCAATCGCTTTAATTATATACGTTAGCCCAATCTGTGGGGAATTATTGTGGAATAAATTATTGTGAAAATAAAAAAATGTGGAAAATTATACACGTTTTAAACACATAAAAAACCTTTAAGCTTTTGAATGAACTGCCTCTTGATGTGGCAATTTTGCTACTTCAAACCAGTACTGAATAAACGAGCGTATGGAAACATCGGTAAGCTCTGTAGTAAAAGGTTTATTAATAAAGCTGCTTGCCCCTTTTGCATAACATGCTTTTATAAGATCGTCCTGCGTATCTTCTCCTAACAAAATTACCGGAATATGTTTAAGATAATCTATTGCTTTAACTTCGGTAAGCACATCTATACCTTTATCTGGAAAAGAATTCATACTTAGAAGGATCAATGCGGGTAAAGCTGTTGCGTATTCTTTCAAAAAAGGAACAACGTCGTTACTTAGTTTTAAAAATTTAACCGGTAACACATGCGCGTCAAAATAATTTTGACTAAGTTCCCTATCGTGTGCATCGCTTTCCAGCATCAATATATATCTTTTATTTTCCATATTTATTTGTTTTGTTTTTGAATTAAACTAACATACATCTCCTCTACTTTTTTTCGGGCCCAGGGTGTTTTTCTTAAAAACGTTAAGCTTGATTTTACACTTGGGTCTTCATTAAAACAACGAATGTTGATCTTTGTTCCAAGATGGTCCCAACCATAATATTGCACTAAATGATTTACGATCATTTCAAGTGTTTTTCCGTGTAAAGGATCTTTTGATTCAGTCATTTTTTCCGGCATTCTCTCGTACTAAATTACGAACTATTTTATCTACTTCCCTATTAAAATTCTCAGTGCCATTGGGTTTTTGGTGGGCTTTAACTTTAATAAAATTAATTTGGTGTGTGGCTATTTGTGCTAATAAGGTTTGTACAAGATCTGCATTTTGTATGGGTGTACCTTTATTGCTTATAAAGTTCTTTGCTTCCAGTTTATCCCTTCTTGCGCTTAAGTTTACAACATACTGGCTATCTGAATAAATGTTCAGTACTTCATCCTTTAAACCGTTAGCATCTAACATCTCAATGGCTTTAATAACCGCCAAAAGTTCCATGCGGTTGTGCGTGGTATTTGTTTCTACACCTTTTAAGATCGTTTTTTTTTCACCGGTAAAAACCAATGCTGCCCAGGCGCCAATAAGCAATTGGGTATGGCAACTACCATCGGTGTATATTTTAATTATAGGATCTTTCAATTTTTAAATTTACCTGAATAAATGGGTATATAAATGTTAAATAATAAGTCAAATCAACATTTATACCTGAATAAAAATCGCAATAAATCCATTAATAAATTTATTTATTAATTACATTTAGCTTTTAAAACGGACAATGGCAACACTAAATCCGCCCAAAACGGCACATGATCTTTCGGTTTTTTGGACCTGGATGGGTGATGATGGTATTTGCCGCACAAAAACAAAGCCCCATGCCGAAATAACTTTAAATGATGCGATAGAAAACTCAAAAGCCGTAACATCGCTTTACAAGGATAAAAAATTTCCTCTATTGGTAGATTCGCGCGATATAAAATCAATGGCTAAAGAAGCCAGAAGGCATTTTTCTACCAACGGGCGCGCAACAAAAATAAACGCTATGGGTATTATGGTTAAGTCACCACTTAGCCGCATTGTAGGAAATTTTTTTATGGGATTAAATACACCTGGGGTTCCGGCACGATTATTTGATGAAGAGGCTGAGGCCATTAATTGGCTAAAAAAATTTGTTTAAGTAAAAATGCAAAAAAATTTAAAAAATAGCAGTCCGGAACGCGTACAAGAGATCCTTGATGTTATTATGGCTTATGCCCGCTTCGATTTTTCAAAAAAAACATCGATAATTGGGAATGAAACTTTAGATGCTATTGGTGCTGGTGTAAATATGTTAGGTGAGGAGTTGGAAACATCTACTATATCTTTAAAAGAAAAAGAGCAGTTATTAAAAGAGATCCATCACCGGGTAAAAAATAATCTGCAAATAGTTTCAAGCCTTCTTAATTTACAATCCGAGAATATTTTAGATAAGCGTTACCTCGACCTCATTATTGAAAGCCGTAATCGTATTAACTCCATGGCGCTTGTGCACGAAATGCTTTACTCTTCCAAAGATCTTTCAAAGATCGAAATTGGTTCGTATGTTGAGCGTTTAAGTAAAGGCATTGAACATTCATTATCAAAGAACGACTCGTGTGTAAAATTTATCTTTAATATTGAGGAGGGAATTCATTTTGATATAGACCACATGATACCATTGGGTTTGATATTAAATGAAATAATAAGCAATTCTTACAAATATGCTTTTCCGGATAACAAGGGCAATATAACTATTGAGATGCGTGACACCGAAAAGTTCTATAAGATGACCGTAAAAGATAATGGTATTGGATTAAAAGCTAACTTTGATGTAAAGCGCGACTCCAACCTGGGCATGCAACTTATATATATGCTTGCCGAACAACTGGATGGAACGGTTGAAGTTAATGGCACAGTTGGTGTATCATATCAAATAATAATTCCGCATTAATGCAGCAATATCACATATTAGTTGTTGAGGACGAAGAAAGCCTTGCAGAGACCATTGCACTTAATTTGCAGTTAGAGTCTTATAAAGTAAGCATTGCAAAAAGCGGCAACCAGGCACTTAATTTATTTAAAACAAATTTTAATGCAATTAATTTAGTATTACTGGATGTAATGTTGCCTGAAATAAACGGCTTTGAACTTTGCAAAGAATATAAAGCGCTTAACCCTGCTGTTCCCATCATTTTTTTAACGGCAAAAAACCAGATTGCGGATAAAATAGAAGGATTAAAATTAGGAGCCGATGATTATATTACAAAACCATTTGATCTGGAAGAATTATTATTGCGTGTAAGTAATCTAATTAAACGCACGCAAAAAGAAACATCTGCCGTTTTTAGTTTTAATAACTGTACTATAAATTTTGAGACCTTTGAGATCAAAGATGTTAGTGGCTCCCACTCTACCTTATCTAAGCGCGAGATAGGCCTTTTAAAATTGCTTACCGAGAATGTAAATAAGGTTATTTCGCGCGACGAGATCATCGAAAAGTTGTGGGATGTGAATGAGAACGCCTCTTCACGCACTATTGATAACTATATTCTAAATTTTCGTAAATATTTTGAAGCTAATCCAAAAGAGCCTGCTCATTTCCATTCAATTAGAGGTGTAGGTTATAAGTTTATTGCTTAAAGAATTGATTACCTTTGCATTTCATGTTCAAGGAAAAATTACATAAAAAACTTTCGCAGGCTTTATTATTAAATGGTTTTGAAGAACCAAAAGCACTACAATTAAAATGTTTGCCAAAAATTAACGGCGGTTTTGATGTTATTGGTATTGGTCCTGTAAACTCCGGTAAGTCTACCCTATCGGTTATTACCGCTATTCAAAAATTACAGTATGCGTTCGAAGATCCACCAAGGGCTTTAATATTAGTGGCTAATAAAGAAAAAGCATTGGCCATGTTGGAACAATTTAATTTGTTGACAAAAGAAACAGACCTAAGGGCATTGGCCATTTTTGAAGAAGGAAAGATTGATGAACAAACCGTAGATATTTATGCGGGTGTGGACCTTGTAATTGGAACAGCCAATAGAATAATGGATATTTATTTTAAACGTACATTAAATTTAAATAAGATAAAACTCTTTATTATTGATGATGCCCAAAGCATGATAGATAACCGCTGGCAAGGGCAGATTGACCGACTGGCGCTGAGTTTGCCCAAGTGCCAACACCTTGTATTTACAACAGGTTTAAACGAAAAAATAGAGAAACTGATCAGTAAATTTATTGTATCACCACAAATTATCGAGGTAAAAGAAGACCTGTAATTAAACCAATTCTACTTCCGCTGCTTTTTAATGTAATCGCTTAAGGCAGTTTTTGAACTTCCAAAAGAGAACTGATCATCTAACTTATAGTAATTCTTTTTATCAATGCAATCTGCATATGCCCATTTTGCAAAATCTAATTTAGAATCATCAAACGAAAACACTTTTAAAACTTCAATTATCTGGTTGGTGTTTAATACTTCATCATCAAATACCTGTTTTGCTTTTCCTAAACGCTTATCATCAAAACTGGTTTTTTTAACTGCGGCAAGTCGCTCGTTAAATTCTGCAGTAGATATATTTGTTACTACAATAGATGCTGTTGGAATAATTGATGGGGTATTTGCTACAGTTGGCGTATTTGGCACAACCGCTACAGTTGTAGTTATTGGCGCTTCGGGCTCATCTAACATTAACGACTTACTTTCTAAGATAACCGTATAATTACCTACATTATCTTTTGTGATAACATATTTTGAAAGGTATTTTGGCTCGCTGGCAAGCGCAAATGTAAGTACGTTTGCTGAGCCCGCCTGTAACAATTTTAAACGATACGAGTTATCATCTAAATAGGAGAATGTAGAAATAGAATTATAGTCGTTTGATAAACGAATGCCATTTAAGGATGCGATAAATTTTGGATAGTTATTAGATGCGTTTCTAATAATGATCTTGCCTTCCTGAGCATTAAGACTTGAAGTGATAGCAATAACTACTAAGAGTTGTAAAAGTAATTTTTTCATATTTGTTTTTTATGTTTTGTTTCAAAAATGGTGCAGGACTCAGATCAAATTTCTTAAAATTTCTTAAATTACCTAAATAAATGTGCTAAAGTTTAATACTAATTGCCAAGACAGCGTACTTGGATCATGGTAATTTAAACAAAATTGCAGATTTAACCGGACCAGAATATACTATTTCTATTTCCTTGTAAATGTTAGACTTAGCAAGGGTTTGTGTAATAATTTAGGTGAGCGTTTATTTCGCGTTTTTTAATAGATTTTTCAAAAGAATTGTAACGTTTATTGTTATATTTAACATTCAAATTTATCTTAACTATGAACAAACTATATAATTATGCTTGCGGCCAATGGGTTGCCGGGGCAGAGAACGGACAGGAACTATTTAATGCTATTACAGGTGATGTGTTTGCTACCACCAGCAGTAAAGGACTTGATTTTGCAAAGATGTGTGAGTATGCACGTAACGTAGGCGGACCAAAATTGCGAAAAATGACCTTTCAGCAAAGAGGTTTAATGCTAAAGGCCCTGGCCATGCATCTTTTAAGCAAGAAAGAAGATTTTTACAAAGTAAGTTGGGCCACAGGCGCTACCCGCGTTGATAGTTGGGTGGATATTGAAGGTGGCATTGGAAATTTATTTGCATATGCTTCTTTGCGTCGTCAATTTCCTAACGAAACATATTGCTATGATGGGGATGTAGCCCGCCTTTCAAAGAACAATACATTCATTGGTCACCATATTTGTGTGCCTAAAGAAGGGGTTGCTATTCACATTAACGCCTTTAATTTTCCTGTATGGGGTATGTTAGAAAAAGTGGCTGTTAACTGGCTGGCCGGCGTGCCTGCAATAGTGAAGCCTGCAGCGCTTACCTCTTTTTTGACGGAAGCAGTTGTAAAAGAAATTATTGCCAGTAAAATTTTACCCGAAGGGGCTTTGCAATTAATTTGTGGAAGTGCAAATGGTATACTAGATCATGTGCAGAGCCAGGATGTAATTACCTTTACGGGTTCTGCCAGTACTGGTAAAATGTTGAAAGCCCATCCCCGCTTGTTGGAAGAAGCGGTACATTTTAATATGGAAGCCGATTCGTTAAATTGCTGTGTGCTTGGAACGGATGTTACCACTGCCATGCCGGAGTTTGATATTTTTATTAAAGAAGTTGCAAGAGAGATTACTACAAAAGCCGGTCAAAAGTGTACTGCTGTGCGCCGTATCATTGTTCCCGAAAATATGGTTGAAGATGTGCAGATAGCTTTAGGAAAGCGTTTGGCGCAAAATGTTATTGGCGATCCTAATGTGGAAGGTGTGCGTATGGGCTCATTAGCTGGCAAATCACAATTAATTGAAGTAAAAGAGAAAGTAGAGCTATTAAGTAAAACACAAAAAATAATTATTGGCAGCTTTGAGAATTTTGAAGTAAAAGGCGCTGATAAAAATAAAGGTGCGTTTATGCCACCAATTATTTTTTATAATGATAGCCCTTTTAAAAATACCGATTGCCACAACATCGAGGCGTTTGGTCCTGTTAGTACCATTATGCCATACAAAACAATGGATGATGCAATTCAGTTGTCTAAAATGGGCAAAGGATCTTTAGTAAGTTCTATTATTACTGCCGATGCCAAAATTGCACGCATGTATACGCTTGGCGCGGCCTGCATGCATGGTCGTATATTAGTGTTGAATGCAGAATGTGCCAAAGAAAGTACCGGCCACGGTTCTCCTATGCCAATGTTGGTACATGGTGGTCCCGGTCGTGCCGGTGGTGGCGAAGAAATGGGTGGTAAGCGTGGTGTGTTCCATTACCTGCAGCGCACTGCTATACAGGGTTCGCCAACAATGATAACTGCAATATTGAATAGTTACCAGGTTGGTGCAAAACAAATAATTAAAGATGTTCATCCGTTTCGTCAATACTTCGAAGATCTTGACGTTGGAGAAACAACCATCACCCCGACTCATACCGTAAGTGAAGAAGATATTGTAAATTTTGCGAATATAAGCGGCGATAAATTTTATGCGCATTTGCAGCCGGAATCTTTGGACGGAACTATTTTTAAACGCACGGTAGCACATGGTTACTTTATTTTATCTAAAGCGGCAGGTTTATTTGTTGATCCTCCAAAAGGTCCGGTATTGTTAAATTATGGTATTGATGAATGCCGCTTTACAAAACCAATTTATCCAGGCATGACCATTGGTGTGAAATTTACATGCAAAGAAAAAATTGAGAATGATAAACCATTAACGGCAGCCAATGGTACCGAAGTTAAAGTTGGTATTGTAAAATGGGTAGTTGATATTTATGATGCTAGCGCAATGAACATTCTTGAAAAGTATGATGCCGTTGACCAGGCTGGCCAAACAGTTGGTATTGCAACTATTTTAACCATGGTTAAAAAAAGGAACCAGGATTGATAAGATCATAATTCCGTTTTTTTAATTGGCATTAAACGTTATAAAGATGAGATGAGCTTTTACACTATAAAAAAAATTATTTTATTTATTTTATTGATCTTAAATGTTAAAGCGTTTAGCGCCATTAATATTGATAGCCTTATTACAAGAGCAGATACCGCAAAACAAGATAAAGAAAAGATAAGACTTTATAATAAAATTGGACAAACCTGCCTGAGAAGGGATATGCCAAGATCCTATGCGTATTTTACTAAAGCCTTAGAACTTTCAAAAAAAAATAATTATTCATTACAATATTTATATTCTCTTAATTATCTGGCTGTGTATTACAGGCTAATTGATGATTACGCAACATCAAAAAAATTATTTATACAATGTATTGATCTGTCGAAAAAAGAGACTGACAAAAATATTGTAGCCGATATTTATGAGGATTTCGCGAATTATTATCGTAAGACAGGTGTTTTTGATACTGCTTTGATATACATGCGTAAAGCCCTTGAGATCAATGAAAAAATAAAAGATACAGTTTCTGTCATTTCCTGCTTAGCCAACATTGGTACAATTTATACTGACCGTGAAGATTATGATAATGCACTGTTGTATTATCAAAAATCTTATACAATGAGTAAAACCATTGATGCACCAAACCAGTCAGGTGTTGCATTAATTGGTCTTGGTATTGTTTATGGCTCTAAAGGTGAATTAAAAAGTGCGATAGAGAATTTTAAAAGCGCTTTAATTTATTATGAAAAAGCACATGATACGCCTATGATAGCTACCTGTCTTTCAAACATCTCTACAGCAAGTTTAATGTTAAATGATTATAAGACTGCTATTGATGCAGGGTTAAAAACAATCGAGATATGCGAACAAACAAATAATAATAGCGGGTTGGCAGATGCCTGTTGTAACCTGGCTGACATTTATCTTAAGAATGGTGATACAAAAAAAGCAATTGATTATGTTGACAGAGGTTTAAAAGTGGCCGAGCAAATTAATAACCGCGAAAGTATGAAATTTGCTTACCAGGTATCGGCATTCATATATTCACAAACAAAAAATTATCAAAAGGCATTTGATTTTCAGTCTAAATATATAACCATAATTAAAACAGTTTACGACGAGCAAAAATTAAAACAGATCCAGGAACTGGAAGCTAAATATCAAAGCGCTAGTAAACAAAAAGAAATTGAGGTGCAGGAAGAAAAAATAAAGAATAAAGATCTTGTGATCCTTCAGCAAAAAAGAGTAAATATTTCTATCGTTATCGGTCTTATTTTAATTTCCGCATTAGCTGTATTTGCAATAATCAATTACCGCCAAAAGAAAAAAACAAATGTTATTCTTTCTAACCAAAAAAATATTTTAGAAGCAAAACAGAAAGAGATCCTCGATTCTATTAATTATGCCCGGCGTATACAAAAAACTTTATTGCCAAGTGAGAAGTATATTGACAGGAGTATGAAAGATCTAAAAAATAAATGAAAAGCAAAACTCATAGAATTATTATTAATGTTCTCGTTTTTTTAATGACCAGCTTTGCTTTTTCTCAAAATACAAAACTTGATACTTTATACATCGATTTAAAAAATAATAAAGAAGAAACGACTAAGCTTGAACTCTATAATAGTATTGCTTCAATTTATTATGACCGCGCGCGTTACGATTCAGCAATAGTGTATTATAACAAGTGCTTAGTTTTGAGTGAGAAACAGAACAATAAACTTAAAACAGCCAATAGCATCATGAATATTGGCCTTATTCATTATTCAATCGGCGATTACCCTAAAGCATTAGATCGTTTTACAAAAGCACAAAAAATTTATGAAGAGATAAAAGAGAAAACAGGAATAGCAAAATGTTATACGAATATTGGTCTTATATACGATTACCAGGGTAGTTACACACAAGCCCTGGAATACTATACAAAGGCTTTAAAGATTGATGAGGAGCTAAAAGATAAAGAAGGCATTTCAGCCGATCTTTTAAATATTGGTACTATGTACCAAACTCAAAAAGAATCTCACAAAGCCCTGCAATGTTATAAACGGGCTTTAAAGTTGAACGAAGAACTTAATAATAAGGAAGGTATATCATCTTGTATCACTAATATAGGCCTTATTTACGACGATCAAAAGGATTATTCAAAAGCGCTTGAATACTATTACCGATCGCTAAAGATTGACGAGGAATTAAATGATAAAGAAGGAATAATTTTGAATTTGATAAATATTTGTGATTTGAATATAACTTTGAAGAATTATGCTTTAGCTAAGGAATATGCTCAAAAAGTTATTGCCTTATCAAAGGAGATAAACACTCTAAATAATCTACGCATGGGATATGAACTCATGGCAAATGCTGAAGTTGGATTAGGTAATTATAAAGAAGCTTATTCAAACCATGTAAAATTTAAAAAGCTCACCGATACATTGTTTAATATTGAGAACAGCTCAAAATTAAGTGATACGAAAATTAATTTTGAGGTTGAGAAAAAGGAAACTGAATTAAAAGCAAAAGCCGCTGTACAGAAGGCAATTAGTTTGGAAGAAAAGAAACGTCATCAATTAATAATTTATATAATTATTGGCATACTTTTACTTATTACCATTTTTACCTTTGCTCTATACAAAAGATTTAAATTAACCAATAAACAAAAAGAAATAATTGAGTTAAAAGAAAAACAAACCCAAAATCAATATGTAATTATTGATGAACAAAAACGCCTCGTTGAAGCCAAGCATAAAGAGATAACAGATAGTATCCATTATGCCGAACGGATACAACGCAGTTTTTTGGCCAGCAAAGAGCTACTAAAGAAAAATTTAAAAGAACATTTTATTTTCTTTCAGCCAAAAGATGTTGTAAGTGGAGATTTTTATTGGTCAACAGAGCATAATGGTAATTTTTATCTTGCAGTATGTGATAGCACCGGACATGGAGTTCCGGGAGCATTTATGAGTTTGCTGAATATGTTCTTTTTAAACGAAGCAATTAAAGAAAAAAATATTTTAGCGCCTAACGAAATTCTGGATCATGTAAGGAACAAGCTTATTGAACATATTTCGCAGGATGGTGCACAGGATGGAATGGATTGTATTTTGATCTGTGTTAACAAAACAAACAAAATGGTTACCTACTCTGCTGCAAATAATGCTCCTCTTTTAATTCGCAACGGTAAAATGAGTGAAATGCTAAAAGATAAAATGCCGGTTGGTAAAGGAGAAAAAACGGAACCATTTACATTATATGAAATCAATAATCTAAAGAACGAGGATACTTTATATCTTTATACTGATGGTTATGGCGATCAGTTTGGCGGCCCCGGTATCAGGAAATTTAAGTCGCGACAACTGAACGAGTTTTTACTTTCAATTTCTAATGATCCTATGAGTTTGCAGAAAGATATTTTATATAAAAGGTTTATTGAATGGAAAGGGCAGCTTGATCAGATCGATGATATTTGTATAATTGGAATAAAAATATGAGAAACAGGCTATACCTTTTATTTTCAATTCTTGTATTGAATTTCTTTTCATGTTTTTCTCAGGATAGAACAATAGATTCTTTAAAGATGGAATTGACGCTTGCCAAAGAAGATATTTATAAACTGGAGATATTGAATAAATTGATAGAATCTATAAATGAAGATAACATCTGGTCGCAGTACAATGATATTTTAGGAATTCTATCACAAAAATTAATGCTTAGCGGCGATGCCGAAACAAAATTAAAAGCAAAAGGGCATTACGCCGATTTCTTAAATAACAGGGGTTACATCTATAATAATTTAGGTGATATTTCTATTGCCTTAGATTACTTTCATAAAAGCATTAAGATCCAGGAAGAGATAAAAGATAAAAAAGGCCTTGCCTACTCACTTAATAATGTTGGTTTTATTTATAACAGCCAGGGCGATATTATTAAAGCACTTGAGTACTACGAGAAGAGTTTAAAGTTACGGGAGGAAATTAGCGATAATGAAGGGATAGCCCAATCGCTTAGCAATATTGGTAACTTGTTTGAACAAACCGGCGACAAGTCAAAAGCCCTGCGTTATTATTATCAAAGCCT
>JAUXSA010000086.1 GCA_030681615.1 Bacteroidota bacterium | reverse complement strand
GGCATGAGCAAACACATAAAGATCTGAAGGAAGAAATTGATGCTGCCAATAAAAATATTCTTAATAACACCGTTTTTAAAGAGAATATTGAGCATACTCTAATGATCCTTTTAGCAAAAGATAAAGACATACAACAAAAAGATCTCTATAAGGATGAATCGGTAATTAATCAATATAATATTACAAATGGCTCATGGGATATTGTTGTATCTATGGTAATTGGTGAGAAAAGTGGACAAAAAATTTCAGTTTCATTTGAGGACTCCATTGTAAAAGAAACAAATGGAAATGATTATGCGAAAATTAAAACCTTTAAATTTTACAAAAGTAGTAGAAGATTAGATCTTGCATTGGAACTAACAAAAGATACTAGATTAGTAATTTATAATTTAATATTAGTAAACAAAGATGAATTAATGGGATTCAAGGATAGCACCAATTACGTTTATTTTAAGAGAACATAAAAAAAGCCCCGATAGAAATTTCTATCGGGGCTTTTAATTTAGCTTTAGTTTTTTGAGAATAACAAAACTAAACAATTTTATTGAATAAGAATGTATTTGGATTTTCTTCAGCAATTACTTTAAAATCGTTTTGTCCTAATTCAGCTTTAAGATTAACAAAAAATTCCCGTTCGCTTTCTTCCTGTTCCACCATGTAAAAATCAGAGCCAAATAAAACTTTCTTTTTTAAGTAAGGATCTTGCAGGGTAGATTTAAGAAGAGGTAAAAGTTCTTTGTTGTAAAGCGTATAAGACACATCGCTATATACATTTTCGTTAGCGTAAATTAATTCCATTATTTTTAAGAACCAGCTTTTTTCTCCGTCCTCATCAATCGTATTTTTTAAATACTTCTCCCATTCATCAAAACCCCCAAAGTGAGCAAGGTTAATTTTAAGTTCAGGGAATTTATGCAAAAGGTAATTGTAGTTATAGGGATCAGTATAAACATCGGTCAGAAATTTATTTTTACGCTGTTTGATTTCTTGGCCGGTAATGGGGTGTCGTTTCTCTATAATTGCGCCTTGGTAATAAATACCGCCACGGGCGCAATGGGTTGTAACCGGGATGCCGTTTGTTTCAGCATAGTAAAAGACCAGGTCTAAACGTTTATCAAAAGGATAATAGCCTAAAGGCGGATATAATTTAATCCCTGCAAAGTTATATTCTTCGATATACCTCCTAACTAGTGAGGTAATGAGCGGTCTTTGAGGATGTGCAAAAATAAAAGGGTAAATCAAATCCTTATAGGCAGGATCTTTTTTAATGCTTGCCAGTTCATTTAATTGCGTTAAAAAAGGTTTTGATACATTGCCTGCTGCCATGTATTCCATATCCATACTCAACACGCAAAATTTAGTATCGGTAGGATAGAAGGATTGTAAGAGCTTAAATATTTCTAACTGGCTTTTAAGCGAACCGATAGTTAAAAAGTGATAGAACTTTTTAACGAGTTGGGCTAAATCTTTTTTTCCGAAAACGGAAAGTAGTTTAGATAAGCCTTTAGATGTTTTTCTGTTTTGCAGTAGATTAGCTACTGGCTTTAACCATACGGGCAAAAACTTATCGGGAACAAAGTCCCGGTTAAAAATGTGCGTGTGGCAATTAATGGTATTCATGGCATCCTATTTTAATTTTATTTTAAATGACTTTTTTGAGTGCGCTAATCAAAGCGTCAAAATCAGGTTCTAGCTTTTTAATTTCCTGTGGGGTTAAATAAATCTTAGGGTCGTATTTGGTTTCTGCAAGAAAGATGTTTTTATATCTCTTCTTTTGCATTTTGTAATGCACGTACGATTCAAAGGCTCTTGCAAACAATTCATTCCTTCTGAAATAATAATCGGTTAAGCGCAAACTCTTTTGTTTTGATTTTAATCGCAGAAAATAAGCGCTATGCTTATTGTCACCACTCCAAATGATTTTATTCAGCAAGCGCTCCATTAAACCCCTTAGCGTGTTCTTTTGCAATTGCTTTTTATCTGTTCTTATTCGTAAACTTCTACCATCACTTAAAGCATCGGTTGAACCTCGCTCGGCGAACATACCTCCGAAATAATCCAAAGCGTGTCCGTATTCGTGAGCGAACGAACCAACGCCACCGGAAAGGGTTAATAGTTTTGTACGGTCAAAGCTTGGTTTTAAGGTTGAGCCTTTTCTTGGTCGGCTATATCGGGTAATGTTAATGGCGAAGGTATCGGATTCAAAATGTGCTAAAGCAGAACCCCGACCCCTTGCGCCAAAAGCAACCGTAATTTTTTTCTTTAAAGACAATTTGGAAGGAGCAAATCCTAAGATGTTGGTTAAATCATACAAGGCTAATCCAAGACCTGCCAAATAATTTTTACGGTCTTGCTGTGATAACCAGTTTCCGAACTCAATAGATTTTAAATTGTAATGACGTTCTAAAAATTCTATGTTATCATAATCATAGGATTTTGGAATATCTGAACCCGAACGGATCTGTTTATTGTTGGGTGTAAAAATGACTTTGGTTTTTCCTTCCCAATAATTATCAGCACGGCTTTTTGAAGTTGGTACTTCGCCTTCATCCACTAATTTTCCTAATGATTTGCGTGGCCTCATTTTACCTAGGTCGGTATTGCCTTTGTGCTTTTTGTAATAGCTATCAATATCATGTTCGGTGTCCATAATCACGACTGTAATTTCTCCCCACTTACTTGCGTGTTCCAAACCGTTCTCTAATTTCTGTCTTACAAAATCCAGTTTGATGATAGCTTCTTCATCGTTGTAATTTTGTCGCATCGCTTTTGCAACCACCTTTAAATCTTCTTTAAAATTTTTTGGTGTTTTATCTCCTGTTAGATTTAAAAAGTCGTTGATTATTTTATTTACTTCCGCTTTCATTATTTCTAATTTTTATTTGTCTTTAAAGAAAAATTCGTAACCAATCCATAAGCCTAAAGAGGCTAGGATGATAGAGCCAATCCCGAATTCTAATTGTACTGGGCTTGGAACTTTTTTTTTATAATGTTTAAAATGGTTTCTCCAGATTGAATAATTAATGCTCGGTACTTGGCTCGGTTATCTCCGTTCTTTTCGCTGATATAAGGCGATGCTGCTATTTTGGTGGCATAAGCCGTAATATCATTACTCACTTTTGCAGCCTCTTTGTAATAGCTGCTAATTAATCTTGCGAAGTCCGAAAATCCATCTTCAACCGTTTTGTAACTCCTGAACCAAAGCTTTGATGTTGTGGATTGTCGCTTCTCACCCGTCCAGTATTGGTTGGGTTTACCAAAAGCGGTAACCCCAAAAAAATTATTGTTCTGCCTTGCCAGTTGCGATGTTCCCCAACCCGATTCGATAGAAGCTTGCGCCAATATCATTAACGGGTGTAAATTAAATGCTTTGCCCACCTTAACGGCAATGGCATAGTACTTTAATACATAGTTAACCCTTTTGTCGCCTGTTTCATCTGCACCTAATGGTTGAGATAGTGTTTCTATTGCGCCATGCAATCCCAAAATTGTTGGAACGCGCATGAAATATTCTTGTGACATAATATCTTGTTTTAAATTAAAATCTTCTCTCTTGTATTCTTGCAGCATCTTCCCTTATCCATCTTTTTAATCCCTGCAATGTTTTAAATTGTATAAATGCACCTTTACCCGTGGTTAATGTCATAATTGGAAAACCCATTACAACATCTTTAGGCGTTAAACCGATTTGATTAAATTTTTCATCGTACACGATAGCGGTATCGGTGCTTATCACTTCTTCTTTTGAAGTGTTGTCTAATTCATTTTCTGCTTTGCCAAAACCTTCTATCACCTGCAAAGGAATTTTTCCCTGCTTCTCACGTTTGGTTAAATCTTCTTTGGTAACAAATTCTATTTGGCTCTTAGCCACATAATAGGTTTTCTTTTTTCCTGCTTTTGTAAACGTCCAAAACTCGATAAACACAACTTTGTTTTTCTCGTCGTAAACAAACTTGCCAGTACTTGCTCCTAACTTATGACCTTTAGGGGCAAGCTTTGCTATGTTGTTTCCAATACTATATTTGGATTCTAATTTGGGTGTCTTTCTTACGTTGGCTTCTGCGGTGGTAATGACCCATTGGTTAGAGGGAACTTTATCACTCTTTGGAGCAAAATAATAAGACCCTACTTTTCCCTTTGTGCCCAATGATAAAAATTTTTGGTACTCATCAGGAGATAAACTGCTTTGTAGATCATCGTATAAACTATCCTGCTCTGCAATTTTTTTATAATGAGAATTGACATCGT
Organism: Bacteroidota bacterium; assembly: GCA_030681615.1. Taxonomy (GTDB): domain Bacteria; phylum Bacteroidota; class Bacteroidia; order B-17B0; family Aurantibacillaceae; genus Aurantibacillus. The sequence goes on along the minus strand of JAUXSA010000086.1, from coordinate 5,693 downwards.
CTAAATTTGCTATCTGAGGGGCAATACGCCAAATGGCCTCTTTATCCGTTCCGTCAAAATTTTTCATCCACCTGTAACCCGATGGGTTTAATGCCTGTTTTAAACTGGCGGCTTGTCCTGCCGCATCGTTGGTGTCCATATCTGCCTCACCGCTTCTCTTTTGTTGTTTAGCCAATACGTTTTTGCCAATAAAAAATAAAGCGATGCTTGCACCTACTTTCATAAGTGCATCTAAATTTTTATTTGTTGAAAATTTCATTTTACTTCGTGTTTTTACAATAATGGTTACAATTAAACATAAACTCTTAATAAAGAATAAAGCTCTTACAGTTTTACGATTTGATGCAGTCTTAAAGAATAAAACGAAAATCAAAAAGGATTTTACTTATGAAAATGATTGGGAAGAAGAATTAATTAAAGCATTTACATATGAGATATTTCTCGTAGTGGGAAATAAAAAGCATACAGTATACAATGGCGAAGAATCTTCTTCCAATTCACTTTCAAAAATTGTTATCATTGAGAACGACAAAAACTAACTAAGAAATTTTTTTGCTGTTTCAACTATTCCGGGATTTTTCTTTATTACTTTTTTGAGTTCCTTTAAATCTTTATCAGATAAAAGGTTCTTTAATTCTGCCAGATCATTGGCAATGTCTATGGCTTGTTGCTCACTCTGAGCTTCAATACCTAATTTAATAGTGTATATCATTTTTCGTTTTGTTTAAGAAGTATCATCTGGGTCGTCATCTTCTTTTTCGTCTTCTTCTATCTCAGAACCCTCATTCTTATTAGAAGTTTTTTTTATTTTTTGTTCGATGAACGCTTTTTGTTTTTCTCGGTATTCTTTTATCTGATTTAAAATAGATTGTAAGGTTTCCATATCCGAACCCAATAGTTGTATGAGTTCATAATAACCTCTTAATACAGCATCGTTAGATTTATCTAAAAACTCAACCAAGAATTTTTTTATAGTTTGCCTTATTTTTTCATTTTCTGTTAAAGGCTCTTTTTGCTCAGGTGTGGTTTCAGCACTAGTAATAACCGTTGCTATTGATTTTGGCTCGTTAGTTGGTTCTGTTTTTGTTTCAGCTATTCCCAATAACCCGTTCAACATTTCTTCTTTAGCGCCAAATACATTTTTTAGTATGCCTAAACCAAAAGAACTTTTTGCAAAACTCTCAATTGCATTTGCCCCGATCATTCCGAAAGAAACATTGCCTAAAGAGTTCTTTTTATCTTTTTCTGTTTTACCTAATTCACTTTCAAGCTGAACGATATAATTTTTTTTCTTTTTGTTCTTGCGTTTTAATTCGTCGTTTTCATATTGCAAACGCTTTAGATCAAATTCAAGCTGCATTAACTGTCTTTCTTTTTCCGCTAAAGTCAAAAAATGTTTTTCAGGACTAATGATCGTTTCTGTTGCACTTAATTTTATATCCTCTGTTGTATTGGCATTTCCAAAACTCAGGTCTGTACTTTTTTTAAGTATTAATTTGAACTGTTGAAAAGGATCTTTTATGTTGTGTGCTTTACCGTTATACAATTCTATTATTAATGCTGATAATTCATATCGGGTTAAATATTGCAATATCGTTTCATAAAAATTTGCTCCTTGTTCTTTATTGACCATTGGGGTTACTTCACCGTAACGCTCAACCTTCACCGAGAAAAAAGTCGGCTGGTTTTTATCCTGCCTGTCTTTTATAACATCGTTAATGAATTTAATTTGCTCGTATGGTGTTAGTGTTGCCATTTAATTAATATGAAACTGTAATAAAGTTTAGCGGTTTTTGAGTTGTTGGTACACCTCCACCATCGGGTAGCGTATTATCCAAGCTCCAAATTTTGCCGGGCAATTGTTTTATAATTATCACCCCTGTAAATTCCTGTATTGTATTATTTGTGAAATCGTCTGAATTAAAATAACCTGTATCGGAAATGATCTCTAAGCCTGAATAAAGCCAGTAGTGAATAAGGTAATAGTATTTGTTAGTGGCGTCAATTGTTATCTGCCTCGCAAATCTTTCTCTTTGGCTTCCAATAACTATTTCGGGTTTAATATGGTATTGCGTTTCTGCAATTCCTAATTCCCTCATCCGTTGTTTGGCATATTCTATGGCGGTGTATCTGTCCATTTTAATTTTTATAATGCAAATAAATTTTTACTGTATATGGAAAGCCAGCACCAAGGGTATCTAAATAATATCCCTGAATGGTGGAGTGGTTGATTAGTTCCTGATGAATTGGTAAAGGGTGCGAAGAATGTTTAATAACCTTTGTATTTAATACCGATAGTTTTAAACTCTTTTGCGCTCCTTCGTTAAAAAAGACATTGATAAATCCTGTCACTTTTTGAGGGCTGTTCGTATGACAACTGATATAAAGACCCGTTAATGTTTTTATATAAGATGGCAATTTTGCTTCTATGCGTGTAACGCCTGTGCCTGATATGATTAATTCAATCACATGGCATCTTGAAGATGAAAAATTATAAGGCTTATATCTATCTTTAATATTTTTCATGGCCTTGGTTTTAATCGTTCTCTAGTCTTAATGAAATAATCACCTTGTAAGGATATGCACCACCGCTAAAAACATCTATGTATTTTCCTTTCACTTTACTTCCTGCGGCTGGCTCGTTTAATTCGTGGTACTCATAACCAAAAGGCACTTGCTCACGAAATAATAAGCGTAACACTTCAAAGTTTTCAGGAAACACCTCCTGATTGTTTACTTCTAAATCAATGGTGCTGAATTTATTGGTTGCATCACTCAAAACCACGTTGACACCTGTTATGCGCTTATAGAGTTTATCTGTTTCCGCATCAATAGGCTGTTCAATTCCTGCTGCGGCAATAGTTAAAACAATTTGCTGATATTTTATTTTAGGCTGGCTCATGGTTTCTTTTTTTTATTTTGTTAATGTATCACCCAGTAGGTAAGGCGTTAGAAGTTTCGCTGAAAGCTTAAACTATTTAGAGCCTTACCTTTTTAGTTACTGGATGAAATTTTTAAAATGGAATAACACTTGTGCCGATGAACACCACTTTTAACAAGGTGCTGATCTCTGCGGCTGCTGCAAATTTTACAGGCATTTTAATTTCTACCTGCGGCTCGATGATTTTTGTTGATTCCAGTTTATAAAAACCAACAGGAATATCGGTGCGGTTTTTGGTATCAAAAATTTCGTTGGTGGTTAAACCAAAAATCTTTTTTTGCCCTGCTTCCAATTCAAACTCCCCGTTAATGATCTCAGGAGGACAAAGACCAAAATCTGTTTTCTCCCTGCTGATTAAATTCACGCCGTAAAGCATACGGATAGAGGAGATGATAAACCAGTTATCTTTTTCTAATTTTTGGTTGGCTAAGTTTCCTAAACCCACATTTTTATTATCCGTTCCCTGAAAAACATCAATCGTTGTTTTTCCTGCAATGTCTTTTATCACATAAAAACGTGTATCGGCTAACTGCAAACGTTTTTTTAATAAACCTTCTCTAATGTCTTTTGGTAACTGTGAGAATTTTTCTTCTAGTTCGGCACGGGAGGTATTTCTGTTTCCCCTTGCGCCAAAACCTTTGCGTAAAGCCGCCGCTTGTTTTTCTTTAGGCAGACGGGCTACTGCTCCTAAAAATCCGTCTATGCCCATTAGGTCAGGTACATTGTCGTACTCGCTACCTAATAATTCATTGTCATTTTCCATTTTGTTTAATTTTAAAATGTTTAACTTTTATTTGGTTGTTTTAATTTCTTTTTAAAAACCGGGGCTTTTTGTTTGCTTGCCTCTTCTTTGGCGCTATGGCACTTGTTATGGTTTAAGCGAGTGTCCTTCCCCAGTTTTAATTTTTTAGATGAGTCCGCTCAAGTCGGCATCATCTGTGATCGAGCTGCTATATCCTAAATCTGTTATGGATGAATTATAACCTAAATTGTTTGCGCCATCCAGTTCGGGTAATTCAATTTTTACCATTGGTGCATCCTGAATGTCCATTGTTTTCATGGGTAAGGAATTGATGCCAAACTCACCTAATTCTAAAATAGGTTTGTCATTTTCCATGTAATAGGTTCTTCCTAAGTTGCCTTCCAGTCCGCTTAAAAAATCTTTTACAACAGGCACTAATTTTATTCCTTCAAAAACTCCTGATGTGGTAAGACCATAACCGATATGTTTATACATACTTGCTTCTTTTTCACTTGCTGCGCTGATTACCCAGCCGCCACCTGCTAAAAGAATTGGTGTGGCGTATTGCACATAGGGTTGTATTTGGGGATATTTTTCACCCAACATTTTTGCACCCTTTGCGATGGCAGTACCCGTAGTGAAACCAAGTATAACAAAGAGAACTTTTTTAGTTTCTTCGACTGCCTGTTTTTTAATATTTTCAATTTGCTTTTTCATGGCATTTAATTTTTTACGTGCTATTGCTTTAAATTCTTTTTTTACAACCGAATTTGTTTTGGTCTTTTTCCATTATTACGTTTGACCGTTTTTGGTTTTCTCTTTCTTTTACCCACACCGCTAATTGCTTTTGGTGGGTTATTTTTCTTTTTGCCTTTGCGTTTTTTATATTTTCTTGGTGCTTTACCTAAGCCAATGGCTTTTCTTGCCGTTGAGGAAAATGCAAGTATTAAACCCCCTGCAATTAAAGCGGTGTAACCTTTATTTTCTTTTACCCAATCCGTTACTTTTGTCATCACGTTTGGTTCAGTAGTTTCTTTTGCAGCTATTTCTTTGTTCGCACTATTTGTAGCTGGTAGGTTAGGGGTATCTTCTTCGCTTTTAGTATTGGTAGCGGCGTTGTTTTCTTCTTCGCTACTGTTCGTATTTGTTGTTGTTGAACCTGGCTTACTGATGTTGTTATCAGCTTCGGGCTTTTCTGTTTCAGGGCTTTCTTCTGTACTTTCTTTTGTATCGGGATTTGCCTTGCTCTCTGTATTAGTTGAAGCTTCACTTTCAGTATTTGTACTTTCGCTTTCTGCTGCTTCGGGTAATGCACTCGGAGCATCGTCACTCACTTCGGGCATGGTTTCTGCTTTTTTATTTTTTTGCATCAACTTAGAGGCTTTTATTTTGCCAATTAGTTTTTTCATGTTGATGCCTTTTACAAACTCTAAAATCTGTTTAATGAAAGGCATTGCCGCTGCAAGGGAAGCGCTGGCTGTTGCTGCTACTACTGCTCCTAAATCTTCCGTCACCCCTTTTAATCCTCCTGCACGGCCTTTTAAAATGGCTTGTTTGAATTTTTCGGCACTTCCTTTTAATTTATTGACAAAAAGGTTTTCCGCTTTTTTTAATTGTGTTTTTGCATTGCCCCATTCGGCAATATCCAAACCGCTTTCTTTTGCTTCGCTTTCTGTTAAGTAACCCCATTTTAATTTTTCGGCAATTTTTAAAAGGTTGGTTTTCATAGCTACCAACATTCCAGTTCGTGCTGCCACACTTACAGGATTATTTTTTACAACTGCTTTTTTAATTTTGGCAGCCGCCTGTTTTGCTTTTTGTTTTATATTTTGTGTTTTCTGTTTTACATTCTGTTTGACGTTCTGCGTTTTTTGTTTCACCGTTTGAACGGCTTTCTTTACATTTTTAAAAAATGTTTTCTTAACTTTTGTTTTTCCTAATGCGCTGATCCCACCTAATCCTTCTATGCCGTAAAACACGGTTGTTTCTTCAAAGCCATCGGCAAAACCA
>JAUXSA010000152.1 GCA_030681615.1 Bacteroidota bacterium | reverse complement strand
TATTGAACACCGTGTTTTGCATAATGATATTATAATTGCTTATACTGCCACTAGTGTTGGTACAATTGATCATGCTTATAGCTGTTTTTGCGTCTTCTATTAAAACACGGTTATCATCAAACACTTGTCCCAGATTTGGGTTCCAGACCTGACCAGGACTTACTACCTGTCCTCCATTGTTTACAATAATACCGCTCCACATGTCGGCACAAGAATAAAGATGGCAGTATTGCAAATTTAAAGTACCACCATTTACAATAGTAATAGTAACATCTTTAGCGATCTTAAATTCAGCATTATCAAATGTGATGGGACTATTAATAGTTACATTCTGGTTAATAGCCCAGCTGCCTGTGTATGTTCCCGTTGTTGGCGCTCCGCTCATATAATTAGTAGCCTGACAGCAGGTAGTGCTTATATTAACGCTTACTACATTATTATACGTGCATTGCCCATTGCTTGCAACTACAGTATAAATAGTTGGCGATCCTGGAGTAACCGTTTGAGTAGCTCCTGTTAAAGCTCCGGGTGACCATGTAAAGTTTACACCTGCACTTGGACTTGCCGTTGCACTAATTACCGCACCAACACCAATATTACTACAATACGTTGACGAGCCATTTGTTGTGACAACAAATCCCTGAAGAATATTTACAGTAAATGAGTTACTATAATTACATGTGGTACTAGGCGTATTATATGTGTAAGTAATGGTATAAGTGCCGACTGGCGTTGTGGGATTGATGTACACTGCGGTAGCACCAACGCTAGCAGTAAATATTCCACCGAAGCCACTCCATGTGCCGCCAGTTGGGGTTCCTGCTGCTAAAAAATTTTCTAAATAAAAAATACTTTGTGCTGAACACCAGGTTGTTGGAGTATTTGTAAAATTGATTGGAACAGGAGTAGAAATCGTGACGGTGAAAAATTTTGTTGTAGGACATCCTCCGTTACTTCCTGTAACAGTATAAACAGTAGTAACAGTTGGGCTAACGGTTACCAATGTGCCAGATAAACTACCTGGCATCCAAGTGTATGTACTTGCAGTAGTCTGATTTGGTGTTGCTGTTAAAGTGGCAGTCTGTCCGGATGCAATACAGCCACTGTTATTTAAAGCGTTAAGGGTAAAGTTAATTGATGGAAGGATCTGGACAGTTAAGGTTTTTGAATAGCTACAATTTAATATTGATGCAGTATAAGTGTACGTATAATTGCCAGGAGGAAAAGATGATGAAGGGAATGTAGTAATATAAGAACAAATACCTGTAGGACACGATTGCATTACAATACCTGGTCCAGTAAATAAACCACCGGGAGGAGATCCTGCACCAAAAAAACTTTCTAAGTAAAAAATACTACTATATGATCCGCTGCAAATTTGTGGCGTACCTGTAATTGTTATTGGATTGCTACCAATCACTGGAACTAAAATAGTATTGGTGACAACACAACCACCATTTGTACCTGACACGGTATAAACAGTAGATACTGTTGGATTGACAATTACATTCGATCCTGTTAAACTTCCCGGCATCCATGTATATGTACTGCTTGTGGTTTGATTTGATGCTACTGTAAGAGAAGCATTTCCTCCTGATGTTAGACATGCTGTATTTGTAAGCGATGGAAAAATTGCAAAATTTGAAACGTTAATGATAGTATTTGCAAAATAAGGACATGTTGCGGTAGGAGCAGTTAAACTGTAACTGATGTAGTGTGGGCCTAAAACTGTTGGCGTTACATTAAACGCACAATTAGTTCCGGTACAGCTAACACCTAAGCCACTAAATACACCCGTTGACGGAGTTGCCAAAGGAGTTAAATTAAGTGATTGCGTTGCGCAAACGCTTGCAGGTAAACTCAATGTTGCGTTGTATGCGGCAGGTATTAGTTTAACATTATCTAAAAAATAATATGCTCTTGGGCCAAATATCCAACCTGGTCCGTACGGGCAACTACCAACGGCTAATGGAACTGGAGTTAACGAAGTGCTAGTGACCGTGGCTGACATCACTCCCAGTACCAAATATTGATGACCAGCAGTTGGCCCAGTTGTAAAAGTTAAACTTATTGGTGTCCAACCACTTGTATTCGTAATTGTTGTTGGTGACTGTAATAATATGCCGGATCCAATTGTTATTCCAGATTGAGTATTATTTGTGAAGGATAAATTTGTTGAGAGATAAGCTTGAAGTGGAAAAGCGGTGGCAAAACCATCAGCTAGGGATACATCAAAAGATAGATTATACGCTGTGTTTGGAAGTAAAGAATTTGTTAGTTGTGTGTATATAGGTTCGGTATTAGTACCTGGAACCACATATGTTCCAACAAACGCATAATTACCTGGGATATTATCAAATTCATATCCGGCAAATGTACATGGTGTCACAAAGCTACCAATTGGACCTAAGCCATGAAAATAATCTGCAGTACTATTTATTGCATCCTTCCAACCGCAAACGTGATTACTTCCAACTCCTCCATAACCTCCTGGAAAGCCTACGTGATTTTCAAAATCTCCGTTATAAATTAGATTACATGGATTATTAACTACACTATTACAAGTTCCATTTGGCGCAGCTGCAACATTAACATAAACATACGTTATATTTCCTTCTCTATTAGATGCATCAATCGGAATGTATCTCAGTACATGTAGACCTGAACCTTGAGGTGTGTAAGTAAAACTGCCACTACCGAAAGTATTACTTAAGGTACCGGTACCTGCAATTGGTTCCAGACATTTATATGCGACAGCAGTTATATTACTTGCGTTTACATCATTAACCAAAATGTTCGAGATCGTAACTGGCGTGAGAACGTTTGTATTTATAGTAAAAGTAGATGGAGCAATAAAACCATCGTTGATACCAACAACATCCACGTTGTTACAACTGGCAGATGTATAAGAGAAAGGTGCACTTAAAGCTATACTGGTATATGTATTAGTTGGTGAATACCCAATATCACATAAAACCATTTTTTCTTCTTCAACCCAGTGCCTTTTGTTCACACCATAACCTCCACCATTACACATTAAAAAATAGGCATCATTTCCATACGGGGATGCGGGGAAAAGTGGATAACATTGATCTTCGAAATGACTTAAGCTACTTCCTCCTTCCCAACAATCAGAAGTGTATACCGGCACTTTAGGTAAACTTGCGCTGGAATAGTAATTAGCAGTTCCGCATGTCGTACTGTTGGTGGTATATGCGGTGGGATTAGGGCAAGCAGGCGCTAAGTATGTTGTGTTGCTTGTAAAAGCCAAGCCATATTGGTTAGAGCAACCTGATTGTGAAGTAAGAAGGTAATTGTTATTCTTGTCTTTTAAAAATTTGTCATATCTAGCATAATAATTCCCAGCAGCATTAACTAATTTTGAATAACCATTAGAATTTATTAAGGATAAAAAACCCAAGGCGTGGGTCATTTCATGTAAAACAACAGTATAAAAATCAACTTGGTTAAAAGCGGCTAATGAGGCCATGTTTAAATTAAAATTAAAGCTTGGATTATGAAAATTGAAAACCATAAAACCATGAAAATAGTTTCCTCCATTTAAGGTAAAGCTTGATGCAATATTGGTATACGCATCCTGCTGAGTTGTAATGGTCTTATATACAGCGTTGTCGCCAATACCAGGATGTGTATTTTGCAGATTATTTAGTAAAGCATAATAAGGAGTTGCGAATCCTAATACCCCACTTGTCGAGGGTGAAGTAACTCCGTAACCAGACCAAGAAATATCATCAACTAGAATATTTACTTTAGCTGTAGCAGAATTAAAGGTCGGGTTAACCATGCCCGAAATATTTGACAACACTTGGCAAACAATCGCTCGTCTTTGTAAATGCAAAGTATTGAGTGATGGTGTAGGAGATCCCTCCATACCACTGCCATTAGCAAAAAACACATTAAAATATCCTGCCGCACAAGTAGCACTGGCAGCCACAAAATGCTCACTACCATAAATACCATCCAAATTAATTTTAATGTCATTGATAGGGAATTTTCTTCCTTCTTTATCATACACTGTATCAATTAATGCTGCGTTTTGCGAAAGAGTTATTACTGCGCTAAAACAGAATAGCCAAAGGAAAATTGTTTTTTTCATACTGGGAAAATTTAGAATTAAAAAATAATGGAGCGTAACGAAAGTAGAAAAGAAAGTTGGAAAAGCAAATGACCTATTCTTAACGTCGTAAATGTTGTTTCCGCTCATAGGTAAATTTACCTACCTTTTAGTAGGTAAATTTACCTATATCAAAAAAGTCAAGTGTTTAAAAGTCAGATAAGTAATTTTTTTTTCAACATATTGAAAATTTGTAATGCAGATGATGTTGACTTTTTTACTGCAAGTTCGTGTTGACAAAAAAATGACCCTAACTACTTTTAGCAAAGGGGGAATAGAAGGATCAACGGATCCTATCGGCACTTTTTAAAAGCTCGATATCTTTTTTAATAAAGTGTGCTGCCATATAAGCGGCAATAACTGCAAATGCACCAATGGCAATAATAAAATAATGTTTTTGCACCTCTAAAATAGTTTCTGTTTGAACAACAAATGGGCAAAGCAACATCATGGCCGTTACAACTACCCATAAAATCAATTGCACATAACATAACTTTACCTGTAACTCTCTTTTTTTGAAAGAAAAAATAGTGAAGGTGGCTAAAACAATGCTTATGAAATTTAAAATTACCGCGGCTAAATGTCCTGTGGTAGATTGAAATGCTTCAAGCGGCATTAAATAAATATTTGTGGCCGAAGTTTTTGTAAGAATAGTTTGGCAAGGCACAAAAAGTAATGAAAGGCCTAAAAAAATAAGTTCAATTAAAAAAAGTGTTTGTTTACGTTGTATCATGCTGTAAAATTAATAAATAGATCTATAATATTTGAATTACCAGCTTATTAATTTTAACTGGAATTTCCCCTCCTCTTCCTGCGAGGAAAGTACAAATTGTGTTTCGGTTAAAGTAATAATGGAAGGACTTTTTGATTTTAAGATCTCGTCTAGCGCTGTTAATTGATATATTTTATTTACCAGTCCCAAAACGGTATAATTAATGCTGTTCTTTTTTATATCTGAGCGCGTAAGCAACCATACCGGATTGTTATCTACAATTTTAAATTGTTTTTTTATGGGGAAGTTGAGGCTTTTGTAAAAGAAGGTTTCAAATTGTGAGAGACTATCAATACAGATCTTGCCATTCATATCCATTTTATCGGTATTAAAATAATATTTCTCTATCATTTGGTTGGTGCCTAAAAAATTTTTTTCAAGCACCAGACTTTCATCTTCAGGCGTTAATTGATATAAAATTGTGTTAGCGTATAAATAGCAAAGGGTATTATCAGTGTTCTTGTAAATATCTCCTTCAAAGGATAATGCGCCTATAGGACTTTTACTCAATTTATCCATTCTTAAAATATAATTAGAGATAATTTTTTTTGAAGTTGTTTTTGGTTCATTCACCGGTATCTTAAGATCTTGTTTTGAAAGCACTTCTCCCGCAGAATCTATATCAATAATATAAATAGAAACAACCTGTGCATTTGAAATGGCTAATTTATTTCCCTTCTGATCGAGTTGGGCTGTTGTAAAACGTTGTCCTATAACAGTGGTAGTCCTTTTAGCAGTATCAACTAAATAAGTACCGTATTGATAAGAAGTGGTTTCGCCTTTATCGTTTAATTTTGTGCCGCGAATTAATTTACCGGTGTTTGCATTTACTTTTAAGATCCATTGCCCGAATTTTAAACCACCGGTAACATTCACATATAACATAACAGCGTTTTTATCTGCATAAAAAATATGGGCAGAGTTAATGTTCTTGCGCTCAAATGGGAATTGCCACTTTGGTTCGTATTCAAAATTCTGCACTTCAGATTTGAGTTCGTATTTATTTAAATAAAATTGTTTGCCACCGGTATCGGTTTGATTTTTGATGGTATAAACCGAATTCTTGTAATAAAACAATTCGCTTTCAAAATTAGAGATGCTGTTAAGTCTGGCCACATCTACATTTTCGATAGTAGCCACACGTTCAAATAATTTATTTAACCGCAAAATGGTGATGAGTTTTTTATCCTTTCGCTGCACATACACATTTAAAAATCCATGAAGTGTATCAGAAAATAATTGCAAAAAATTATCGGGAGCTATCTTACCAAGATCGATCGTTAAACTATCCAGTGTTTTTAATTGCTGATCGAGTTTGTATATAATACAAGTTGCGTTTTGTTTTTGACTGTTAATACCAAAAGAGTAAAGGTGGCCGCTAAATAGTTGGCTGTTACTTTTGCTTAAATTAAATTGTTTTGTTTGCGCGAATAGAATTGGCGCTAAAAAGCAGAATAAAAATGTGTATTTGATATTAACTTTCAATTAATCCTTTTTCCTCGCGTTTGTTATAATCTAATATAAGTAAATAATACATGATAACACCAAAACCGTATAATGCAGATGTAATTAAAAATATATTCACGAATTGGAAACCGTGCGATAATAAGATCTTTACCATAAAACCACTTAATACCCAGCTACCGCTCCAAATGGCTGCTGTAAGAGCGCTCGTAATTTCGCGGTTATGTTTGCCAACATAGTTTAAAACTATTTCGGTGGTCATGGGTCCGGCCATATTCATTAAAGGCTGGCGTAACAAATAACAAATTGCTGCAATAACAACTGCAACAGAATATTGACTATAAAATTGAGTTGTTGCTAAAGCCACTAACGAAATTACTGCTAATGATTGTGTTGTTGGAATGGCTATTTTATAACCTATATCCTTTTTTATTTTTGGAACCAGCATGGCGCTGTAGGCAACCAAAACTGCAGCAATAGCACTCAAAACAGAAAAGCCTCCTTTATCTACATGATGGATCTTGTCAAAGAATAAACTTATAAATGGAATGGTTAACCCGGCACCTGTTGCAATAATAAGTGTTGGTATAAGTGCTTTAAAGATCAAGAACCATTCTGTAGGACGCGCTTTACTTTTTTTAGTTTCAGGATTATCAAAATGTTCAGAAGCAACTTCTTTAAAATTTTTGATCTTCATTAAATAGAAAACACCACCAAAACCAAGAATAGAAAAAAGAAGAAGAATAAATTGTTCGTCAAAAAAAACAGGATTTATCTTATCAAGTATAGCGATGATCACACCGCTTACGATACCACCAAAACTCCATGTACTGTAACTTAACGCAATACCGGCAGTATGATTTTCTTTTTTAGAATTTCGTAAAATAAATGGCGCTACAGGTATTTGCATAAAAGTAAATGAGGCGCCCCAAAGTAAAAGTGAGATAAGGGTAAGATATTTTAACTGGAACATAATGGAAAGCACAATGGCAATTCCAAAAATGGGTACGCAAAAATTTGAAAGATAAAATAAAGGCATTAGTTTTCGTCCTTTAATAAGATTGCCCAGAGGTAAGGCCAGAATAAAAACGCCTAAGAACCTAAAGGTGATAAAAAGGGCAATTTCTTCATCAGTAAAGCCTTTCCGGGTCATATAAAGGGGTAAAATATTCATAAAAGTGGCATTTACCATCTGTATAAAGAATTCAGAAACGATAACATTTAGTACCGCTTTTTCAATATTCTTATAATCTTTTATAAATGAAAACAGCCTATACATGCAGGTTTCGGGGGCTTAAAGTGCAAATGGGGCGGGTTTTTTTGGCTGAAAATGGCTGCATTATTGGGTTTTTGTTTTGCGCTCTGCAATAATAAAAGTATCAATAAGTTGCAAAAAATGCAAATAAGCTCTTTTCTTCAATCACTAAGCATCAAATTCATGTTTTTTGGGGAATAACCGAGTTCAAAATTACACTTATTCATTTTTTCAAAATGTAGGTGGCGATAGTCCGTTTCATCACGGCTTTGAATGGGACTAATTTTGTTTCAACAAATAACTTAAATAATTAATCAATTAAAAAACTAGAAAACATGAAAACTCAAAACAAACAAACAAACAACTTAAACAAAGGATTAGTAACATTATGTTTATCATTTATTTTTTGCGGCGCAATTAACGCCCAGGATAAAATGCTTTTAAAGAATGGTGAAGAATTTGATGTAAAGATCACCGAAGTAACATCGACAGAAATTAGATATAAAAATTTTGATAATCTTACCGGACCTACACGTATAGTTTATAGATCTGAAGTTTTTTCGATTAAATATGAAAATGGCGCTAAAGATGTTTTTGCTAACGAAACAAAAAAAGATCTTTCTAATGTTGAAATGGTTGGTCATCCTCAAATTATCATTCAACAACCGGCCGAGCCAAATAAATTTGAACCGGATTCTTCAGATTTTGCAAAAGTAAAACGCAAAAGATTTGGCGGACCCCGTATTGGTGTAACATATATTTCTCCGGGTACTTCTTCAGATTATTTAAGCAGCGAAGGTAAACAACCCGTTATCACTCAATTTGGATGGCAATTTGAAGGAAGATTATTTACTGTAGAAGGTAACACACAAGGTATAATTGAATTTATACCATTAATTGGTGGTGTTGAACAAGGCATGTTCATTCCAAGTGCGAGTTTATTAATTGGAATAAGAGGCGGTGAAAAAAGAATGTTTGAATTTGCAATGGGACCGAATTTTTCTGTTACCCGCGATTATAAAAGAGATGTAACATTACAAACAGGTGTGGTAATAGCGTTAGGAACCAGCTTTAAACATGGCAACATTAACTTTCCCGTAAATCTTGCTTTTGTACCATCCATTGGCAGTAAACATGATATTTATGATCCTTCAACAAATACTTCTACAAAACAAAGTTTTCAAACAGGCTTTAGATTATCATTGGTTGTTGGATTTAACTCAAGAAAAAAATAATATGCTAATGACTGGTAATAATATCAATATAGGCTTTAATTTTTTCAAGATCACCAGGTTCAAATTGTTCAAAGTCATCTTGATTCTTAAACCAGGTTAATTGGCGTTTGGCGTAGTTGCGTGTGTGTTGTTTAATTTTATCAATAGCAGTTGGCAAATTATAACTCGCATCCAAATAGGCATAAAGTTCTTTGTAACCAACCGTTTTAAGTGCATTCAAATGTTTTTGGTCCTGCAGTTCTTTCACTTCTTCTAATAAACCTGTAGCCATCATTTCATCCACACGGTTATTAATTTGAGAATACAGCTTTTCGCGATCGGTATTTATTAAAATTTTAATTGCTGTAAAATTGCGCGAAGCCTTAGGTTGGTTTAAAAAAGAAGAGTACGGTTTACTGGTAAAACGGCAAACTTCCAAAGCCCTTATCAGGCGTTGGGGATTGTGAGTGTCTACAGAATTGAAGTAAGTTTCGTCTAGTTTCTTCACTTCATTTTGTAGCCACTCTAAACCAAATTCTTTAAATTTTTCATTCAATTCGTCGCGAATTTCTACAGGCACTTCAATAAAATCATCTACACCATTTAACACAGCGTCAATATAAAGCCCCGATCCTCCTACCAAAAAAACAATATCCCGCTCTTTAAATAATTCATTTAATGTTAAAAGGGCGTCTTTTTCAAAATGACCTGCCCCATATAATTCAGTAATATTTTTGGTATTTATAAAATAATGTTTAACCAAATTTAATTGCTCTGGCGTTGGCTTTGCCGTACCAATGCTCATTTCCTTATAAAATTGACGTGAATCAGCAGATAGGATCACAGAGCTATAATGCTTTGCTAATTCAATAGAAAGTGCTGTTTTGCCCACCGCTGTTGGCCCGGCAATAACAATTAAATATTTAGTTTTATCAGAAATAATGCTGTAAAGGTAATTTTTATTCCAATAATTATTCAAAACCGTTTGTGAACAACTCTTTTTTAAAAATTGCAGAGATTTTTAGGGCTTTGGTATATTTAGGACATGCATAAACCGTGGCAAAGTTTAATCTTTGTACTTCTTGTTTTTCTGGCTCTGGGGCTATTGAGTTTTTCTTTTCCTAAAGATGGTATTGCCATATCCTCTAATTTAAAATTAGAATTCCCTTCTTTAGCTACTTTATTTGGCGAGAAAACAAATAAAAAAGACATTTCTAAAATACTGGATGTTGTAAATAATATTGATACAACTTTTGCAATAAGCGATACTACCACAAAGGTTATTAAAGGAAATGATACCGCTGCTGCAAAGCTCATTACAAGCATCCAAAGAACAAATAAAGATGCACTTAAAAATTTCTTTGATGCTTTAACTGAGTTAAAAGCAAATCCAAAAGCTATTCGCGTTTTACATTATGGTGATAGCCAGATAGAAGGCGACCGCATCACAGATTACCTAAGATTAAAACTACAAGGCCAATTCGGTGGACACGGCCCAGGTTTAATCTCATTAATGCCAATAGCGCCAAGTGTAATTAATAAAATATCTAACGGCCCGGGTTGGGACAGGTACAATGTTTTTACGAGTAAAGATAAACGTGTACCTCATAGTAATTTTGGTGTATTAGCTTCGTTTAACCGTTTTAGCAATTACCGAAAATTAAATGATTCAAGTACAGTTGTTACTTCCAGCATTTCGGTAATTACTACAAAAGGCGGCGGTGCAAATGCTTTAGCATATAAAAAATTAAAATTATTTTATGGTGGTGCACAAACAAAAACATGGTGCGAATTTTATGATGGTCCTGCTTTAGTGGGCGCCGATAGTTTGGAAGAAGGCGGTTCGTTCAGGATAAAAGAATACAATGTAGGTAATGGTTCAAATACACATCAGTTAAAATTTAGCGGAAAAGACAGTCCGGATTTTTACGCCATCTCTTTAGAAAGTGAAACCGGTGTATTGGTTGATAACATTGCTTTGCGTGGTAGTAGCGGTACTTTTTTTCACCAGATAAATAATGGGCA
>JAUXSA010000081.1 GCA_030681615.1 Bacteroidota bacterium | reverse complement strand
TTTTTGAAGTGATAAATATAACTGCAATGAATGTAAAGTGTGGAGAGAACAAATTTCCGTAATAGGGAATGAACATGAAGTAATAATCAAAGATGATTTCGTTTAGTGGAATATCTTTGGTGGTGTAGGTCTGGATCTTTTCTTTAATATCAAATACAATAAAGATCAACAAGATCAACGTAATAGAAAAAAAGAAAGTGTTTAAGAACTTCTTTAAAATATATCTATCAAGGATCTTTAACATGTTGTTATAATCGTTGCGCTAATTGAACCACCATTTTATTTTTCCATTCCATAAAAGAACCATCAATAATGCGGGTTCTGGCCTCTTTTACAAGACTTAAATAAAAACCTAAATTATGTATGCTGGCAATTTGTGCGGCTAAAATTTCTTCGCAATGTACTAAATGGCGTAAATAAGCTTTGCTATAAACTTTATCTACAAATGTTGTTCCGTTCTCATCTAAAACAGAAAAATCATTTTTCCATTTTTCATTCTTAATATTGATGATGCCATTTTGGGTAAATAATAAACCATGGCGTGCGTTACGTGTTGGTAAAACGCAATCAAACATATCAATACCTAAAGCAATACATTCTAAAAGATTTACCGGTGTGCCCACGCCCATTAAATAACGCGGTTTATCTTTTGGTAAAATGTTTGTCACCACTTCTGTCATGGCATACATTTCTTCTGCCGGTTCGCCAACGCTTAAACCGCCAATTGCATTTCCAAAACAATTTTTAGAGGCAATAAATTCTGCCGATTCTATTCTAAGATCTTTGTAAGTACTTCCCTGCACAATAGGAAATAAGGCTTGCGTGTAACCATATTTTGGTTCTGTTTCAGCAAAACGTTTAATGCATCTGTCTAACCAGCGGTGTGTTAATGCTAAAGAATTTTTTGCGTATTTAATATCGCAAGGGTAGGGCGTGCATTCATCAAAAGCCATAATAATATCGGCGCCAATAATACGCTGAATATCCATTACACTTTCCGGCGAAAAAAAATGTTTGCTCCCATCAATATGACTTTTAAAAGTAGCACCTTCTTCGCTCAACTTACGTTGGTTTGCTAAAGAAAAGATCTGGTAGCCGCCACTATCAGTTAAAATGGGTTTGTCCCAACCATTAAATTTATGCAGTCCGCCTGCGCCTTCAATAACTTCTAGTCCCGGCCTTAAATATAAATGATAGGTGTTGCCTAAAATAATTTGCGCTTTAATATCTTCTTTTAATTCGCGTTGATGCACGGCCTTAACAGTGCCGGCGGTACCCACAGGCATAAAAATGGGCGTCTCAATAATGCCATGGCCTGTTTCAAGAGTGCCAACTCTGGCTTTAGAGTCTTTATCGGTATGTAATAGGTTAAACTTCACTGTGCTTAAAGATAAATATATAGTTTGAAAGTAAAGAGAGTTTTTAGTCGTGAGTCATTAGTCGTGAGTCCTGATCCAGTATTGATAAGCCTTCCAGCTATTTTACAAGAGTTTTAAATAATGTTAATACTTCTTTCATATTGGGAAGAGTATGATCTGCGATGGCAAATTTTTCTTGATATTTTGTTCCTTCATCTGGTACAACAACTAATTGCATGCGTGCGGCTTTAGCAGCAATAGCGCCGGTTACAGAATCTTCTATAACGACACATTGTTCAGGCGAAACACCAATATTATCAGCACAAATTAAAAAGACTTCAGGATGAGGTTTACCGTATTTTAAATGCTCGGCAGAAACTGCTGAACCGAAAATATCTTGCAGCTGAAGTTTCTGTAATACAGCGTTCATCAATCGTTCAGACGATGAGGTGGCTAAACCTATCTTTAATTTTTTCTCTTTACAAAAGGCAAAAAGGTCTAAAACTCCTGTAATGGCTTTGCCTTCGGTCTCTATTAGTTCAAGTAAATTATCCATAATGGCCAGCTCCACTTGGGCACCGCTATATTTGGTAACAGTATGATAACTTAGCCAATAATCAACCACTTCGTTTATTCGCCTACCCATAGTTTGGCGGCATTCGTCCTCTGAAACGGGCATGCCAAATTGCTTAAAACCCTTTATCATGGCTCGTCGCCACAGGGGTTCGCTATCAATAATAACCCCATCCATATCAAATATCACCGCTTTTACGCTATCCTGCATTGTTAATTATTTTGTTTAATAAAAGCAAAGATATCTTATTTTGCCTCTTGCACAGGTAATAACTTTGCAGCTATGCTTTTTCCTGAATTTAAAGAATTTGGTTTGCCGGAGTTGTTGACTGTTTTAGCTGCCGTTGGATTTATTTTAATTTTAATTAATTACATCATAAATAGTTTACCACTTAGTTTAATTAAAACTACCCGTTTAGCAAGCAACCAAACCCTGCAACCTGTTTCGGTAATTATTTGTGCCAAGAACGAAGATGAAAACCTTACAGAGTTTTTGCCAAAGGTGTTAACCCAGGACTATCCTGATTTTGAAGTAATTGTTGTGAACGATTGCAGTTGGGATAATACCGAAAATGTAATTGATGAGTTTGCCAAGATCTTTCCTAACCTGCGCAAGGCCTCCATAAAAGAAGATGGTTATTACAAGCACGGAAAAAAATTCGCGGTGTTGGTTGGCATAAAAGCTACAAAACATAACCTAATGGTGTTTACCGATGCGGATTGCTATCCTTCGTCAGACCAATGGTTAAAAGAAATGGCCATGGGTTTTGCGGTGCCAAAAGAAATTGTTTTAGGTTACGGCGCTTACGAAAAAGAAAAAGGTTTCCTAAATAAATTAATTCGGTATGATGCTTTTATGATAGCTGTAAATTATTTATCGGGGGCTATAAAAGGCAAGGCTTACATGGGTGTTGGCAGGAATTTAGCTTACACTAAGGAGTTATTTTATAAAGAAAAAGGTTTTTCAAATCACTACCATATTAATTCCGGCGATGATGACCTGTTTGTTAACCAGGCTGCGAATAAAGATAACACAAATGTTTGTATCGATAAAAATGCCATAACTTATTCATTGGCAAAAAAAACATTTAGGGATTGGCGCCTGCAAAAGGTAAGGCATTTAACTACGTCGCCTTTATATACCCCTTCGTCCAAAACTAAACTCACTTTCTCTTATTTTTCTCAATATTATTTTTACTTTTCGTTATTTGCATTAGCAATTACTTTAAAAACACTGCTTTTAATACCAATTATTTTATTGTTAAAAATGATATTTCAGGTAATTTTTCTTAATAAAGCCAGCAAAAAGTTAAACGAAAAAGACCTTTTATTTGGTAGTGTAATATATGAGTTGATTCTTTTATTTATTTATCCTATCTTTCACATAGCAAAACTCCTTAACAAGCCAAACAAGTGGACGAATTAGAAAATCACGAACAACATCTTACCACTAAAGCTGTTTACGACTATAGGTTAGTGAGGTCTGCCCTTGATAAAGGTGATCAAAAAGCCTATGCAGAGTTGTTACAGAGGTATCGTGAAAGTGTTTACTTTATGATGTTGAAGATGTGCAGTAATAAAGATGATGCTGAGGATCTTACCATTGAAGCATTTGGCCGCGCCTTTAAAAAGCTTGAGCATTATAGTCCTGATTTTGCTTTTAGCACATGGCTTTTCAAGATAGCAAGTAATAATGCTATTGATTTTATAAGACGGAAAAAGCAAAAATATTCAATCTCTATAGATAATAAATCTGGTAATGATGAGAGTTCTGATCACGCAGGAAACATTAAATCAAACACTTTAGATCCTGAAGAGCATTTTATCCGCAAACAAAAAGTAGAACTTGTACGTGTTTTGGTAGATAATTTAAAACCAAAATACAAGGAGATGATAGAATTATTTTATTTCCAGGAAATGAGTCATGAAGAAATTTCAAAACGTTTAGGATTGCCCATTGGAACTATTAAAGCCCAGTTATTCAGGGCCCGCGATCTTTTATACAATGCATTAAAGAACAGGAACGAAAAGATCTAGAACTTGCTTTCTATTATTACAAAATATTTTCCAAATCTAACACCCACGCAGCTATCGCAATTTGAACAGTTGTTTAAATTATATAGCCATTGGAATGAGCAGATAAATGTTATTTCAAGAAAAGACATTGACCTGTTGTATGAACGTCATGTGTTACATTCTTTAGGTATTGCAAAAGTAATGCAGTTTAAACCCGGCACACAGATCTTGGATGTTGGTACCGGTGGCGGTTTCCCGGGTATACCATTAGCAATTTTATTTCCGGAGAGCAGTTTTTTATTGGTAGATAGTATTGGTAAAAAAATAAAAGTAGTTAACGAAGTAGCTAAAGCGCTTGGTCTAACTAACGTTACAGGCATTCACAGTAGGGCAGAGGATATTGATAAAAAATTTCACTTTGTGGTAAGTCGTGCCGTAACGGAGTTTCCTGTCTTTTACACCTGGGTTAAAACTAAATTTTTAAGGGAGAATTTTAACGATCTGACAAATGGCATCTTATATTTAAAAGGTGGCGATCTGAAGGAAGAATTCGGTAAGTTTTACGATCATGCGCGATTCTATGAGCTAAAAGACTACTTTACAGAAGAGTTTTTTGAGACCAAAAAGGTGGTTTATTATAAAATGTAATTCTCCATATTTTTGCCACAGATTTCACTGATTCACACAGATTTTTCTTTAGTAGCGTATTATTCTGATTAATAAAGATAGATATTGCTTTGTGTCTGTGTTATCTGCGCAATCTGCGGCTTTTTTTTAAACTTTTTCCCAATTATATTGACTTTTAAATGTTTTTAGTTTATCTTTAAGATGCTAAAAATAAAACCATGAAAAAAATTCTATCAATTTTTTTAATTGCAGCGTCATTTTCGATCAATGCAAAAGACGGATTTAAAGTAATTAAGACTGAAGCAAATTCTGTTACAGTTGAATATACTTTTTCGGGATTAAACCAGCAACCCGTTGCAATTAATGGTAAAACCTACCAAAAGGTGTATGCAACAGATTGTGTGCCGGTTTTAAATATTGGTTTTCCGCAAGTATTGCGTTCTTCGGTTTCTTTAGCAATTCCAAATAATTCCATTCCAAAATTAGAGATCATTTCAAGTGATTTTTCTGAACTTAACAATATCGCCATTGCCCCGTCAAAAGGCAGTTTAACGCGTAATATCAATCCCGAAGAAGTACCTTATACTTTTGGAGCGGTTTACCAAAAAAATAGTTTTTATCCTGCAGATGTTGCAGCTATTAATTCTACTTATTTATTGAGAGATCAAAAAGGTGTGTCACTAAGCGTGTTCCCAATTCAGACCAACCCGGTAACAAATAAAGTAAGAGTAATTACTAAAATAATTTTTAAAGTAACTTACACAAGTGCAAAAGGACAAAAAATAAATTTCAACGCACCGCAATTTAATTCTAACGAAGAAAAAGAATTAATGAATGCTCGCTTTTTGAATTTACCTGCAGTTGAGGCTGCCGCAAAGATTCAATACACCCCAACAAGTGAATTTGGTGATATGTTGATCATTTATCATCCTGCTTTTTTAACTAACATTCAGCCGTTGGCAGATTGGAAAAATCAAAAAGGAATTAAAACAGAAATGGTTTCATCGGTTACAAGTGGCACTACAGGAGCTGCGGTAAAAACTTTCATTCAATCTTATTACGCAACACATCCAAATTTATTGTATGTTTTATTAGTGGGAGATCATCAGCAAATTAATGCTTACAATGCAGGCAATGCCGGTTCGGAAGTAAAATGGAGTGATACCTATTATGGACTATTAAGTGGTAATGATCATTATCCTGAAATAATGATAGGCCGTTTTTCGGCAAGTACTGCAACAGATGTTGCCACAATGGTTAACCGTACATTAGAATATGAAAAAACGCCTTTAGCAGGATCGTGGTACACAAAAGGTGTTGGTATTGGTTCTAATGAAGGATATGGTATTGGTGATGAAGGCGAGCCTGATTGGATGCATATGAGAAACATAGGAAATAAATTAGTAGCTAACGGTTACACTTATTTCCACGAATTTTATGATAGCACACATGCCGGAAATGATGCCGCTGGAGATCCAAATGCAACAATGGTTTCAACTGCGGTGAATGCTGGTTCTTCAATTTTCATGTACTGTGGTCATGGTTCACAAAACTCATGCGCAACCAGTAATTACAGTAGTTCCAACATTAATGTTGCAACTAACAATGGCAAGTATCCTTTCTCAATACAAGTAGCTTGTAATAACGGCACATTTAATAGTGGCACTTGTTTGTCAGAAGCATTTATCCGCGCTAAGAATACAAGTGGTCCAACGGGTGCAATTGCTTCATGTGGTTCATCTATTTTAATGGCTTGGGCAGAACCTATGGATACACAAGATGAATTGGGTGATATTTTATCTGATCAATATGTAAATAACAAAAAATATACTTTAGGCGGTTTATTTTATAATGCCGAAATGCATATGTTAGATATGTATCCAACAGCAACAGGCAAAGAAGTTATGGAAACCTGGATCATGTTTGGCGATCCGTCTTGTATGTTCCGTTCGTTGAACCCTACCAATATCACTGTAACGCATGACCCTTGTATTTTAACCAACGCAACAACTTTCGCGTTAAGTTCATCATTCGGACCAAATACTTATGCCAGCCTTTCGCAGAACAACCAAATAATTGGCACTTCTTTAATTACTTCTGCAAATACAAATATTGCGTTAACACAAACGTTTAGTGCAAGTCAGAATTTAGTTCTAACTATTACCGAATACAATAAAATTCCATACACAGCTACATTAACAACTTGTTTGGCTACGGGAATTAAAGATCTTGCAAACGGTTCTGAATTTTTTGTAGAGTCGCCGGTAAAAGATGAATTGAACTTTAACTACAAAAATGTAAATGCTACTAATTTAACATTGCAAGTAATGGATATGCAGGGCAAGATAGTTGCTCAGTCTACTTTTGATGATATCTCTAGTGAAGGAAATTTAAAAATGAATACAGGTGCTTTATCATCCGGCGTTTATCTTTTAAAAGTAAGTAGTCCAACTTCTTTATTGAAAACGATAAAGGTGGTTAAAGACTAACGTCATTGAGAGCGATAGCGAAGCAATCTAATGCACAGTTTTTTTGAAAGTATTACAATCCATTGTTTGAGATTGCTTCGTCATTCTTCTTTGCAATGATGGTTCACTCCTCTTTCATCACCATTTGAAGTGTATTACGACTACGCTGCTCTATAATAATTATTTTATTCTCGCTTAATTTGGCAACGGTTTCCTGGTCGTAATTACGAATGGTCATTAACTGTACATTTTTGTTGTAAAGCACTTTAAATTGCTGTTGCAGGTCGTTTAAAAGCGGTTCTATCTTGTGGTTATCATCATCCATACACACACTAAAACTAATGGCGGAATTCTGCATCATGTTTACGTGTACATTATGTTTAGAGAACAAAGTAAAAATAGAGCTTAAATTATCTTCGGCAATAAAACTAAAATCTTTTGGTTGAATGGATAAAAGAATTTGATTTGCTTTAAATATATAACTCGGTACATTATTTCTTTTTTCGCTGTCTTTTATTACCGTGCCTTCATCTGCAGGCTTAAGGAAGGATTTAACGAAGAGCGGAATATTCTTATTCTGTAAAGGTTTAATTGTTTTTGGATGAATAACAGAAGCTCCGAAATACGTTAACTCAATAGCATCATGATAAGTTAACTCATCAATTTTTTTTGTGTTCTTAAAATATTTTGGGTCGGCATTTAAAACACCGGGCACATCTTTCCAGATAATAACCTGTGTGGCATCTGTAAAATAAGCGAGTAGGGCAGCGGTGTAATCACTTCCTTCGCGGCCAAGCGTGGTTGTAAAGTTTTCGGAAGTACCGCCAATAAAACCTTGTGTCACAATAATGCTAAAGGAATTAAAAATTGGCAGCAGGTCTGTTTTTACCAATTGCTGACTTAATTCATAATCTACTTTTCCTTCGCGGTATGAATTATCTGTTTGAATAAATCCCCGCGCATCAACCCATTTATTTTTAATACCCGATTCATTTAAATAGCCCGAAACTATTTTTGTTGCCAGCACTTCGCCCTGTGATACCATTTGATCGTAGTGGTAGTTATAAGTAGAAGAAGGTTCTTCTTCAAGTGCCCATAAAAGTTCTACAAAAACATTTTCAATGTCGTTATAGATATTATTTTTTTTATCGGGAATTAGCTGCTCTAAAATTGATAGATGATAATCTTTAAGTTCCGCTAAAATAGTTTGAATATCGCCTTCTTTATAAAAATAGGCATTCACTAATTCTTCTAATTTATTGGTTGTTTTGCCCATTGCAGAAATCACAACAATGGTAGAAAGGTTGGCGTGTTTTTTTAAAATAGAGGCAACGTTTTTTACCGAATCGGCATCTTTAACAGAGGCGCCACCAAATTTAAAAACCTGCATAAATTATTTTTTTACAAAGTTAAAAAGACTGTTCAATTATTAACTATCGGGTTTAAATAAAAGGCAACAAAAAAGCCATCTTAAAAAGATGGCTTTTAAAATATGTAAATGCGTTAATTACTGAGGTTGTTGTACTGGCGGGTTTTGTTGCACCGGTGCTTGTTGTTGCTGAGGTATTGCTACCGCGCTTTGTGCTTTCTTCTTAGCAATAGAACCATTGTTTTCATCTGTAGATTGGGTCATGCTACTTTTTGGCGCCATTAAAATGCTTAAAAGAATTAAAACCATGGCTAAACCCCAGGTCGCTTTCTCAATAAATTCGGTGCCGCGTTTAACACCCATTATTTGTGTTGCAGCGCCAAACTGGCTTTGAATACCACCACCTTTAGAGTTTTGAACTAATACTACTAAGATCAGTAAGATACACACTACAATAATTAAAATCGAAAAGATCATGTTATATATTTTTTATTGGTTGTTTTTTAATTTTTCAATCAGGGATGCAAAGTAAGCACTTTTTTGTGGAAATTTCAAACTTAATATCTCATAAGCTCTAACTGCCTTATTTACACTACCTTGCAAAGCGTAGATCTTCGCTAAAGTCTCTGTAACAAGGTGTTCATTCTCAATAAGGCTCTCTTTTGCCTTACTATCGGGAGTATAAAATTTAGGCTCTTCTTTGTTTCTTATCAGACCCGGATTGGTCTCAATTATCCTATCAATAAGCGCTTTATTTTTTTCCTTTTTAGTTGATGTTTTATTTTTTTCTTTTTGCTCGTTTACTTTTTCTTCAATATTCTCGTAAGACTGTCCGTTGTTCTTTCTTAAAAATAATAACCAGTCACTAAAATTAGCAGGCTCTTCTTTTTTAATTACAATTGGGTGATGAAGTTCCTGCGTTTTTAAAATTTCTTTTTCTACAAAAGATTCTACAACATTTTTTTGAATTTCTCTTTCTAAAACTTCTTCCGGATCTAAAACTTTTTTTGTTGAAACTAAAACTTCTTCTTTTTTAGTTTCGGTAATAACATCGGTTGCTTTTAAAATATTCAGTTCGTGTTTCTGATCTTCAACTATATTCTTTTGCTCTATTACTTTTTCCTCAACAACTTCCTCTTTTTCAACAGGTAAATTATTTTCTAATTGATGAATTAAGCTAAATAAATGAGCGCGGTTAGTTGCTACAATAGCCGTTTTTTTAAGGCTTTGCTGGTAAACAGAAGCATCCCATTTTTTTGACGACATGCTTAATAACAAATGTGCCGTTTGAAAATAGGGAAAATCATTTACTAACTTTTGCAAGTCGGTAGTGCTTTGCTTATTAAGCAAATTCGGATCTTTTATATATTTTAAAAGCTCTGCCGCTTGCATCTACCAATTATTAAACGCTTTATTAAAAATATCCTCGGTTAACTGCCTGTAAATTTCCTGTACCAATTCGGGCTCTATGCTCGAAATATTTTTATCACTTGCTACATCCATAAAACGTGTAAAGGTCTGCTCAAAGTTCTTCGACTCTTCAAATTTATTAATGTATTTTACACTAACCGATATGGTCATTCTGTTTTGACTGGCCTGGTCGGCCGAGATAGCAATTGGCGAGACATTGTAATCGGCAATATACCCTTCAAACTGTAGGTCGCCATTTTG
>JAUXSA010000132.1 GCA_030681615.1 Bacteroidota bacterium | reverse complement strand
AACGTGGGTAACTTTTCCTTGCATATCCTTCAAATCCTTACGCAACTTTTTGATTTTTTCTTTGCGAGGATTTTCGATGTGATCCCTGAAATACTCCATTGCATCCACATAACGGAATGCAAGATCAATCACCGGAAGTTTTTTGTCGAACGCTTCCTGTGCGCTGAATGATCTTTTAAATCCCTGCGCTAAAAATTGCTCAATAATTTTTGCTTCTTCTTCCGGGGTGTGCAGGCGTTCAAAACCATAATTTACTATTGAAGCAACTTCGGACAAATGAATTTGATGTCCTAAAGGCAAAATGTCGTCTAACCATTCTGTTAAACCTCTTGTCATTTCTTCGCTTATGTCTCCATCACGATCATCAATTTCATCTTCCGTTTCATTACGGTCATATTTATCCACATAATAAAAACTCAGCCATTCAGCGGTAACGCGAGCTTGCTTTTTTTTTGGTTCAAATACAATGTCTGATTCTAATTGGTTTTCGTCATCAACAAACTCATTCAGCCAAACGGAATAGGATGCGTCATCCCTTAAGGAAACCACGTAGGTTATTATTCTTTTTTTATCGCCCTTCTGAATGGTAAGTTTCCCTTCATACTTTTCTTTATTGAGAGTTGTAAGTAAATCAGGAATAAGTTGGCCCAACTTTTTGTAGGCTTCTCGGAAATAATTTACTTCTGATTCATCGGATTCGCTTTTTTCTTTGCTTAAATCAATCTTATGTCCTTGATGTAAAATATTAGTGAGCCACTGATTCAGGAATTGATTTAAATCCTTTTTTAATTTTGGATAAACATATTCCTTACCATCTCCTTTGTCCGGGTAAACTTCCTGGTATTTGAACTGATCCTGAAAGGTCATTGCTTCCGCAGCTTCCAATTCAGGAAGGATGCGTATCTGCATATCGGGATCTGCGACCATATCTCCGTTCTGTTCAAAGTAGTGAGATAGCGCAATGATGTAATTCCCTTTTTTATCCTGCCCGATGTAATCATAGTTCAGGTTCATCAAACCGCCTTTAGGATCTTTCTCCGATTTACCGTGATGCTTCCCGTCCTGGATGTGTTTGAGTAAATCAGGAATAACCTGCATCAGCTTTTTGTAAATGGAACTGTAAGGCTGCATGAGTGCCTTGCCGGTAGAACGTTTATTAAAACGCTTGAATGACTTTAAAATCCGATTATGACTTTCCCAAATGCTCTCGATATTTTTTTCAGTAAGCTCAGGGTAGTTGTCTTTAAACCATTTTTCAAAGTCTTCTTTTGTTATACTGTCGGGCTTGTTGGATAGATCTTCCTGTTGAGTTGCCCATTTATAGAATTTGTCCAGCGCCAAGCGTTCTGTTTCACGTTGCGTATCAGCAGGTGTATCATTATTGGAAGAAGTGATTGCATTTGTTTCCTCTAATTGATAATGTTCCAAAATTCTACGAGCTTTCTCAATGGCTTTCCTGGAATAGATTTCATTGGGCTGTGTTTTAGACAGATTGGTGAAATAGGTATTAACATGACCGGACAAAATATTTTCCTTGCGGGTATAAAAATCAGCCGGTTCTAAATCAACGGAACCTTCAATGGTTTCGTCATCGTTCCAAATGATTTTGTAATACACATCGGAAAACTTACCGATCAATCCTTTCACAAACAGATCCGCACCGCTCCATGCACTGTAAGCCTTTCCTTCTTTATAAAGAGGCCGAAGGTTATCATCCTTCGTAGTGAGTAGAATCTCCCTCAAAGGGGTTTTTCCTTCCGCTTTATCAGAAATTCGTTCTTCCTGAATAACAGTTTCGGTTTTTACCAAACCCTTGATAGAACTTTTTTTGTAATGCGGTACGTTCTGGCCTTCAGGAAAAATAATTTTTCCTTCATCAAACAAAATTCTTGCTTCTTTCACATGCAGACGTGGTTTGGCTGCAAGCGCAAGAAACTGATCTCCGAATTCCTTTCGCGCGAAACTGTTAGCAATAACTTCTGCTTTTGGTTTGGACGGTTCAAAAACAACGTAGTTCTTGACCTGTCCATCTCTAAGCGTTATCATCACATAACTGAATTCCTTTTTCTCGATGTTAGTTTTAACCGCATCGAACGTAGGAGACAGAATTAGATCAGGTCCTTCCTGTGATGTGGAGATAATGGCTTCTACCTGCTTTGCAAATTCAATTGCCTGGCTGGTGTTTTCGCCATACCACATAACCTGTGATTTACTATGCCTAAATCCCATTGCCCTCAACTTGGGCTGGAGTTCGGGAGATGGCTCGGCATTAAATCGCAGCTCTATCCCTCCTTGTTTGGAATTAGCGGAAATAGTAAGCTCATCCGCCCATTTGTGGACAGACGATTTTTTCACAGAGTTGGGTTTGTCCTGCTTCTTGCTCATCGGAAACGAATGTTCTTATAGGGCATTTAAAAAAATGCTTCTATAAGGGCTTTTGTTTTTAGCTCTTAATAAATGTTTGTTTTCACCGGCTCTTAAGGACTTGAAAAAAAATTCCTCTTTAAAGGCTTTTAAATTCCGCTCTTATAGGGCTTCATTTTTACCGGCTCTTAAGGCACGAAAAAAAAATCTCTTTAAAGACTTTTTATTTGCGGCTTTTATAGGGCTTTATTTTTTGCTCTTATAGGAGCTTTAAAACTTTTCTTGTATAGGACATTCAAAACTTTTGTCCTAAAGGATTTTAAAACTTTTATAAGAACTTCAGGCGATAAAAATATTAGTAGTAGAGGAGGTATTCAAGGTGCTAATTGGTGAGTAGCTACAACTTTTACAAAAGTGAGAAAGGAGGAAATGGTTAATCCTCTGCAATATCAATACATTGCAGAGTGTAATTATTTTAAAGAACTATAATGAAAAGCCACCAATTTTTTTAGTGAGAATGGTTTTGTTTTTGGCAACCAAGGTTAACAACAAATAACATCATTTGGTAACTAAGCCTTATTGACGAAAATATATCGCTACTTTTATTTATCAGTTGTTCTATTAAAATCAATGGCAGTAATACGATAAAGATCACCATCATTATTAGTTTTAGAATTGTTTTCTTTTTCATCTTTTGGATTTTTAGTTAAGTATAAGCGCAATTGATTAGTATTTTAATTTTCGTAATTTCTGCTCTCTTTTCAGCTTCCTGTAAATTTCATCACGTAAATCGTTTAGGGGTTCGACACGATCTTCGGATAAAAAATCAATACTCATTACTTTTTCCGACCAGTTTAAAAATTCCTCAAACAGCTTTTCTTCTTCATCGCTGCTGCCGAATCCCATCAAACGAAATATAGTTTCACTTATATACAAGTCGAAGTTGAGTGTATCGAGGCCAGCCTTTAAAAGCCCCTGCACAAGGCGGTAACTTACCAGGTGATCCCGGAGCAGGGACATTATTAAATCCTCAGTTGGAATGGTGATTGCTTTCATAGCGAAATTATTTTTGTATTTATAGTAATTTATTTTGTTTAAAACGAAATTCGCTATAAATATAAAATATTTTATTAATACCATAAATAATTTTGTTTGTTTCAAAATAAATTACGGTTGTAACGCCATTATCGATGGATAAGGTTTATGTTATATTTGTGCTATTCCATTAAAAAAACAGGATTAATCGGCATGAAAAAGGCTAAAAAAGCACTTAACAGGATAAAAATAGTATTGGCTCAAAAGGAAAAGAGTAATAAATGGCTGGCTGAAAAATTGAAAGTGAACGGCCCTACCGTTTCTCAATGGTGTACAAATAAAGCGCAACCGTCTTTAGAGACTTTTTATCAGATCGCTGAAGTGCTTGATGTCGAAGTTCGGAAATTAATCCAGCCTACTAAGGAAATAGACACTTAGTTGTAGAATAGCTCTTTTTTTAAGCCTTCGATTATTTTTTTTGTAACCGCTTTTGTGCCGGAGATGTCTGCTGAGATCTTATCTAAAACACGGCCAACCCAAATGTTATTTTTTGCAAGCTCTACCATTTTTTTGTGACCCTCTACTGCTTCTTGCCAGGTACAGTATCTATTCATTGATTCCGTTTCATCGCCATTAAAAATCATGCTTTCAAATAAAACGGGTTTGCTCTTTGGCGAATGGCTATGGTCAAGAACAAGAAAAACGGTCGATATGGTTAATGCAACACCGTAATCTTCAATAAAAATTTTGTCCAGTGCAACCCGCCTGGCATCAGTATCAGATAATAGGCGATTCGCCTGTGCTGCATCTTTTGCAGGAACAGAATTTTTGTCTTTATCGAGTATGTACCACAACGGTCGCACTGTACAAAAATAATTAATCTAAATGAATATGCTTTTTAGGCGCTGAATAGCTTTGGGCGTGTAGCTGAAGTTTTCCCAGGCTATTTTGTGTGCGTAATTACCAATGTCTTTTCTGAGCTGAGCATTTGTTATCAGTTGCTCACACTTGCTTATCCATTCTTCATCATTAGAAGCTATAAGCCCATTTTCCCCATCCTTAATAATTTTTGTGTAAGGCAAAATAGCGGCAACAACTACCGGGATCATATTAGCAGAGAAATCAAGGAGCCTGTTGAGCGCTTTTCCTGATCCGTTGAAACTATTGTTGACGAAAGGAAGTAAGCCAATATCAAACGCAAGGCTGTTTAAACGGTTATGATAGTCCTGGAAAGGAACCGGTTTCTCATAAGTAATTTTCAGATCCTTCAGTACATCGTGTTGCTCTGCAACTTTTTTTGACCAGCCAAAAAGAATGATCTCAATTTTATCTTTGTGTTTTTCCAAAAGTGCTGCAAGTGGTTTTTCTATTGTTCTGAGATCATTAACCTGGCTTGCATCTAATATTAATCCTATCCGTATTTTCTCTGTTGAATTACGTTCTATTTGTGCGATTTCTTCAAACGTGTAATTGGAAAGAAGATTAGGATAACGCTCGAAGTAAATCAGAAATTCTTCATCATGCTGTTGCACCAGGTCGTTATAGTAATTCAATATCTGCGTATTGGGAGCGCAAAGGAGATCTACCTTTGCCAGGTTCATTATCAACGTGTCTTTTAGCTCCGGCTTCAGCTTTTTAAAGTCCGGGTGATAGTCGGGAAGCTCATGGTAATTTACTTCCATATCCATCACAAACTCGATATCGTCATTAATTTCTCTCATGCTTTTAATGATATAGGAAGCATCTGTGAACATGACAGGGATCACGACATAATCTGCCCACTCTACCAAGCGGAAATCAATAGGTGTGTCGTAATCGTCAAAGAGTTTATTAAAATCCCACTTATGAATGTGACCAATGATGGCTGAATGTGTATCGGTTCTGTTAAGCTCCAACGCAGGTAAGATCATTCGGTAATAACCCGTTTCATTCATGAAAGGTGAAAGAAACAGCACATGGATTTTATTATCGTCCATTTCAAATTGGGGGTACTTTTCTTTGAAATTCTTTACCGTATTTAAACGGATGTTGAGTTCTTTTACTGTTTTCATAATGTTAAATTTTAATTCCTTGTTCGTATCGCTCCAGCTCTAAGCCGGTTTCATTGTCATAAATAATAGCTGTGTTCGACAACGGTCCCCATTTTTGAATTAGAGAACGAAGTCGGGTTAGTCCCAGCTCCCTATCCTTGTACCGAGAATATTTGTGTCTCCAGTCCAGGGAGTGAAATGTTCGTGCGTTTCCGTCAGCGAAGTACGCTACACATTTTGTGAGCGAATCTTGTTTTAATGTCCATGCCATGATTAAAAGTTTTATATTTGTGGTTAGTATTAAGTTGTTCTTTCAGTTTAAACAATTATAAATCAACGCCTTAACGGGATGTTAGGCGCATTTTTTACTAAATAAAATTTTTTCGATTTTTAGGAGGAATGGTTCGACTTCGTTCCCGTTAGGGGTACAAAGGTTCAAAAATATTAAGCCTCTCAAAACTGAGAGGCTTTTTTTATTAGAATCAGGTTTAGTTCTTTTACTTCTCATAAAAATAACCCAATACAAAAACCTGCAGCGAAGCTCGGCAGATATTCAGTGGATATTTGAGGGAGGCTGTGCGATGATAATTGCGCGTCCGCTCACTCTGAAAAAGTAATATAAATTTTAATAAAAAGATCTTTGAAATTTATCCCCCAACCAATTTCTTTATTTCATTCAATTTTAGGAGCGCCTCCACCGGCGTTAAGGTATTAATATCAGTTCTTAAAATATCTTCTTTTATTTGTTGCAGCAAAGGATCATTCAACTGAAAAAAGCTTAACTGCATATCATTTGATTTTTTTGGATTGGTTTTTTCCTGGCCGTTAACAACCAATTCGTCACCATCCGCAAATTCAAATTCATGCTCCTTCTCCAGTTTTTTTAAGATCTCATTCGCACGTTCCACTACAAATTTAGGCATGCCAGCCATACGCGCAACATGAATACCAAAACTGTGTTCGCTTCCACCTTCGGCCAACTTTCTTAAAAAAATAATTTTGTTACCACTCTCTTTTACCGAAACATTAAAGTTTTTTATGCGCGGAAAAAAAGTACACATATCATTTAACTCATGATAATGTGTTGCAAATAGAGTTTTGGCCCTGTTCTTGGGTTGGTTATGAATGTATTCTGCAATGCTCCAGGCAATAGATATACCATCATAAGTAGAGGTTCCTCTGCCGATCTCATCCAGTAAAATTAAACTTCTGTCACTTAAATTATTTAAGATACTGGCCGTTTCATTCATCTCCACCATAAAGGTAGATTCGCCTGAACTGATATTATCTGTTGCGCCAACACGTGTAAAGATTTTATCGATGATTCCCAAAGTAGCAGCATCTGCGGGAACAAAACTTCCTATCTGCGCCAGCAAAACAATTAATGCGGTTTGTCTTAACAACGCCGATTTACCACTCATGTTAGGCCCGGTGATCATCATCAACTGGCAGGTATCGTTATCTAAAAAAACATTATTTGTAACGTATTCAATTCCTACTGGTAATTGTTTTTCAATAACAGGGTGTCTGCCTTCAACTATATTTAAAGTGTGATCATTAGTGATCTCAGGTTTATTGTAATTATTTTCCGAAGCTAATGTTGCAAAGCCACAAAGTACGTCCAGCTTGGCAAGTAAAGAGGCGTTTAATTGTATAGGCAACAGATAATCACCAATATCGCGTACCAAAGCATCAAATAATTGTTGCTCTAAAGACATAATTTTATCTTCAGCACCTAATATTTTTTCTTCGTAAATTTTTAGTTCCGGGGTAATATATCTTTCGGCATTTGTAAGTGTTTGTTTGCGGATCCATTCTGCCGGCACTTTATCTTTGTGCAAATGTGTTACTTCTAAATAATAACCAAACACAGAGTTGTAAGCAACTTTTAAAGAAGAAATTCCTGTTTTTTCAACTTCACGTTGTTGTATCTGCAACAAATAATCTTTTCCGCTAAAAGCAATACTTCTTAATTCATCCAGCTCTAAATTAATGCCTTTATTAATAGCATTACCTTTTAAAATATTTACCGGCGCGTCTTCGTTCAATTCGTTTTGTAAACGTTCGCAAATGAGTTGACAGGGATTTAACTGGTCGGCAATTTTTTGAAGTGTTGGATTTTTTGAAGATGCAATTTTTTCTTTGATCTCGCTGATGATCAGTAACGATTTTTTTAAATGAACCAATTCTCTTGGATTGGTGCGTAATGCAGCCACCTTAGAAATTAACCTTTCAAGATCGCCAACTTCTTTTAACAACGCAGCAACCTCATAACGGTTCTCAATGTTGGTCACAAAATATTCTACAGCGGCTTGCCTTTCTTTTATAGAATCCACATTTTTTAATGGCAAGGCCAGCCAGCGTTTTAATAAACGTGAGCCCATCGGACTAACCGTTTTATCAATTACATCAATTAAACTTTTTCCGTTCTCGTTATTAGAAGAGTATAATTCCAAATTACGAATGGTGAACTTATCCAGCCAAACATATTGATCTTCATCGATACGACTGATCTTATTAATGTGTTTTAATTTATCATGTTTGGTCTCTCCCAAATAATGCAGGATAGCGCCGCAGGCACACACAGCAAGGTTCTGGCCTTCAATACCAAAACCTTTTAAGGAGTTGGTCTCAAAATGTTTTGTTAAACTTTCGTAACCAAAATCGTAGGTAAAAGCCCAATCATCTAAACCAAACGAATAAAAACGATCTCCTAAAAGATCATTCAATTGAGCACGTTTATTTTTTTCGTACAGTAATTCGTTCGGTTTAAAATTCTGAATTAATTTTTCTAAATAAGTTATAGATCCTTGTGCCACTAAAAATTCACCTGTTGAAACATCGCAAAGAGCAAGGCCTCCCTGATCTTTATCAAAATGTATAGAGGCTAAAAAATTATTTTGTTGATGATTTAAGATCTTATCATTAAAACTTACACCGGGTGTTACCAATTCGGTAATGCCACGCTTTACAATCCCTTTAACGGTTTTAGGATCTTCTAACTGATCGCATATCGCTACTCGGTATCCTGCTCTCACTAATTTTGGCAAATATGAATCTACCGAATGATGCGGAAAGCCAGCCAACTCAATATGCGAGGCTTGTCCGTTAGCGCGCTTGGTTAAAGTAATTCCTAAGATCTTAGAGGCTTTAATGGCATCTTCCCCAAATGTTTCGTAAAAATCGCCTACACGAAATAATAAGATAGCATCAGGGTATTTAGCCTTGATAGCATTGTATTGTTTCATTAAAGGGGTTTCTTTATCTTCTGATTTTGCCATAGCGGACATCTAAGATACAATATCCACCAGCTACTTATGGTACTTACTTTTTAACAGGACGGAGTAAATTGTTAATAGAAAAAAAAATCCCAATCGGTTAGGATTGGGATCAATATTAAAAGTAAAGACTAAATTATTAAAGTGCCTGAGAAAATCCATCACGGATCTTATCTGCTTTATAAACGCCACCGTATAATTTATCTTTTATTTTACTGAAAGATTCAATTGTATATTTCACATCTTCCTGAGTATGTGTTGCAGTTGGAATTAAACGTAAAATGATCATTCCTTTTGGAATTACCGGATACACCACCATCGAACAAAAGATGCCAAAATTCTCACGAAGATCAATTACCATGTTAGTGGCTTCAGGAATAGAACCGTTCATGTAAACCGGCGTTACCATTGTATTTGTATCGCCAATATTAAATCCGGCATCAACTAAACCTTTTTGAAGGCTGTTAGCGATCTCCCATAACTTAGTACGATATTCCGGATGATTATTTAATAATTCCAAACGTTTTAATAAACCGTAAACCAATGGCATTGGCAATGATTTAGCAAAGATCTGCGAACGCATATTGTAACGTAAAAAAGTAATGATCTCTTTAGTTGAACTAATAAAACCACCTATCAACGCAAATGATTTGGCGAAGGTTCCGAAATAAATATCGATACCATCGTTGCAGCCTTGCGCTTCGCCGGTACCACCGCCTTTAGGACCCATTGTGCCAATGCCATGTGCATCATCAACAAATAAACGGAAAGAGAATTTCTTTTTCATTGCAATGATCTCTTTCAATTTTCCCTGGTCGCCACGCATACCAAAAACACCCTCGGTAATTACTAAAATTGCACCACCTGTAGTTTCGGCCAACTTAGTTGCACGCACCATTTGTTTTTCAAAGTCTTCAATATCATTATGTTTAAAAACATAACGCTTGCCCATGTGTAAACGCACACCGTCTAAGATACAGGCATGACTTTCTGCATCGTAAACAATTACATCATGACGGTCAACAATTGCATCAATAGCTGAAACCATTGCCTGGTAACCGAAATTACAAAGTATGGTATCTTCTTTTTGAACTAATTTTGATAAACCTCTTTCTAATTCTTCATGGTAATCAGAGTTTCCACTCATCATACGCGCACCCATAGGAGCCGCTAAACCAAATTTGGTTGCACCTTCTGTATCTGCTTGTCTAACTTCAGGATGGTTTGCCAATCCTAAATAATTATTCAAACTCCAGTTTAATAATTTTTTACCACGAAAATCCATATGCGGATTAATATCACCTGTTAATTTTGGAAATGTAAAATAACCGTGTGACTCTTTTGCATGCTCACCAATTGGGCCTAAATTCGCTTTAATTTTTTCGAAAATATCTTTCATTCTGCTTGTTTAATTGAAGTGTAAAGTTAAGATTTTTTTAGCTCATTTTTAATTGAATCTTCAATATCGGCTAACATGTTGCTGTAGTTGGACTTAACAAAGGTTTTGCCCGTTACTTTTTCGTATAATTCAATATACCGGTTGCTTATTTCGGCTACCCATTCATCACTCATGGCAGGTATTGTTTGGCCTTCTTTGCCCTGGAAACCGTTTTCAATTAACCACCTTCTTACAAATTCTTTACTTAATTGTTTTTGTTCTTCGCCTTTTTTCTGGCGCTCTTCATAGCCTTCTTTATAAAAATAGCGCGATGAATCCGGTGTATGAATCTCATCCATTAAAGTGATCTGACCATTATATAAACCAAATTCATATTTTGTATCTACTAATATCAAACCCATTTTATTTGCAATTTCTTGTCCGCGTGCATACAAAGCCAAAGTGTATTTTTCTAATTGCTCGTAATGTTCTTTGCTAACGATGCCTTGTTTAATTATTTCTTCGCGGCTAATATCTTCATCATGTCCCTCTGAAGCCTTGGTAGTAGGGGTGATGATGGGTTGAGGTAATTTATCGTTCTCTTTTAATCCTTCAGGCAAAGTAACACCGCACAAGGTTCTTAATCCACTTGTATAAGTTCTTGCAGCATGCCCTGCCAAATAACCACGCACAACCATCTCCACTTTAAATGGTTGGCACATCTTGCCAATACTCACGTGTGAGTGCGGCGAAGAAATTAACCAGTTAGGAATAATATCTTTTGTAGCATCTAAAAAATGCGCAGCAATTTGATTTAATACTTGTCCCTTGTATGGAATGCCTCTTGGTAACACCACGTCAAATGCGCTGATACGATCGCTGGCGATCATTACCAGTATTGAGTTTCCGATGGTGTAAACATCGCGTACTTTACCTTTGTAATAAGCTGTTTGGTTATCGAATTTAAAATTGGTAGAGTCTAAAGTTTTTATGTTCATCGTTTCTGGTAAGATAGGTCGCTCCTACGGAGCTATTATTGATTTATGTTTATTTTTTATAATAGTTCGTCCCTACGGGACTTTTAGATTTGGTAGAGATCCCCTTTTAGAGCACTACGAATCTATCGCGAAGATAAAGATAAAATTCTACTTTTGGTTCTGCAAGAGCTGTCTGTTATTCCACCCAATCAAATAGATATTTTTCGTCATATTCTATTTCAAATTCTTTAAGGTATTCTATGTATTCTTCTTTAAATGATTTCTTACGGTGATGTTCGGCCTGTGTATTTATGTATCTTATAATATTTTCAACATGGCTTCTGGAATAAGAAAAAGCACCAAAACCTTCTTGCCAATTAAATTTTCCTTTGATCCATTTTTGTTGGTTTATAAAATTAGAAGAACCCGCTTTTATATCTTTTGCCAGATCTGAAATAGAAATAGATGGTTTTAATCCAATTAAAACATGCGTATGATTAGGCATACAATAGATTGCTAATAATTTTTGTTCACGGTTGTTAACTATGCCGGTAATATACTTCTGCAATTCATCGCGATTCAGTTCTGAGATAAGATTTTGTCTTCCTTTTACAACAAAAACGATCTGTATATATATTTGCGAATAGGTATTTGCCATTTTTTTATAAGTCGTTGCTTCAGGGTGGCTTTAATTATATTCTTATTAGCATTATTCGCATCAAAGTGCTTTAATATTTCCAAAAAGCTCCGTAGGAGCGACCTATCTATATAGTCCAGGTAACTAAACCTTCTTTTGTAAATTTAAATGATTGTACTTTTCCGCCGAGCACTTCAAGTGATTTTGCCACTTTTACTTTTGTAACACCAGGGCATAAAAAGAACATAAACCCGCCACCTCCTGCACCACTAATTTTTCCGCCGGTAGCACCATTCTTTAAAGCTGTATCGTAAATATTATCAATTAATGGATTGCTGATAGAGTTGGCCATTGCCTTTTTATTTTTCCAGCCAAAATTTAAGATCTCTCCAATTTTATTTATTTCGCCACGTAACAAACTATCTTTCATTTGATGTGCCTGCTCTTTTAAATTGTGCATGGCATCTACCGACTTTTCATTTTTATCTTTTACATTTTGTACCTGCTCATTTATAATGGTGGCAGACAAACGTTGAGTTGCTGTAAAGTATAACAACAAATTAAACTCCAACTCATTTACAATTTTATCTTTTAAATGTAATGGATTAACGATAACACGGTCGTTACTTAAAAATTCCATATAATTAATTCCGCCAAAAGTAGCAGCGTACTGATCTTGTCTTCCGCCGCTCATGCCAAGATCAACGCGTTCAATTTCATAAGCCAAGTGTGCAATATCATATTTTGCAAGCGGTAATTTTAACCATTCAACAAAAGCGCCTATCAATGAAACTACAATCGTAGAAGAGGTTCCAAGGCCGGAACCTTGTGGCGCTTCGATATAAGAAGTTAAACGAAATGACAGTTTATCTAAGTTAAATTGTTTTACCAAACGGTTATAAACGCCAATAAATAATTCGAAGCCTTCAACTAATTCTAATTCTTTTTTACTTTCTAAAATGATACAACGATCGGTTCCATCATAACAAAATTCTATTTTACCATTGCTTAATGGTTCTAATGATGCGTAAGCATAAAGATCTATAGTGGCATTTAAAATCGCACCGCCGTATAGGTCTGCATACGGACTAACATCTGTTCCTCCGCCCGCTAATCCAATTCTTAATGGTGCTTTACTTCTAATTATCATAATTCTTTGTTCGCTCTGTGCCTTCTTTGTGAACTTTGTGGTTAGATCATTTCATATTTATGAATTGTAAAGGCACATCGTAATCACCTTTGCGACAAAGTGCAATTACAGCCTGGAGGTCATCAATTTTTTTAGCACTCACACGAATGATCTCATCCATTATTTGAGCAGTAACTTTTATCTTACTGTCTTTAATATCTTTCATTATTTTTTTAGACGCTTCTTTTTCCAAACCCTGTCTAACCTTAATGTCTTTTTTTATCATTGGGCCGCTGGGATAATGATCTTTACTTTCATCCAGGCCACGCGGATCAAGTCCTTGTTTGATCATGCGAGAATGAATAGCATCTAAAATGGCATCCAAACGCATATCATTTTCGGTACTTACATTAATAAGCAGGTCTTTTTTATTTAACTCAATGGTGCTTTTACTATCCTTAAAATCCCAACGGTTAAGTATGTCTTTTTTAGCTACATTTACTGCATTATCCAGTAGTTGGGCATCTAATTTGCTGGCTATATCAAACGAAGGCATAAATTTTAATTTGCTTATAAAATTAAGTATTTGCTTTGGAAATTAAAGTAAGAAAAAATTAATTTTTGAAAATTTATCAGGTATATTTTTTGTTGGGTGTTTTACTTCTTTTTGCCTGCAAACCAGATAAAGAGGTAAAAGGTATTCCAATTGAAAAGCGTTGCGACCTTATCCCAAAAAAAACACTTAGCC
>JAUXSA010000123.1 GCA_030681615.1 Bacteroidota bacterium | reverse complement strand
TTTACATCCAAAAACTACCAACGGTGTTTTAGTTGAACTTTGCGAAGAAAAAAAATAAAATTTTATGATAGACATTAAAATAAACATTCAAAATCCGGATAATACAATTACAACTATTGAAGCGCCAACCGATATGGGTTTAAGCTTAATGGAAATTTTAAAAGGCAACGATTACGATGTTTTAGCAACTTGTGGCGGCATGGCGCTTTGTGCTACCTGCCACGTAGAAGTATTAAAAGGTTTTGAAAATTTAAATGAGATCTCGGATGATGAGTATGCCATGTTGGATACACTTCCAAACATTACGCCTACTTCACGTTTATCCTGCCAGTTAAAACTAGTTCCTGAAATGGATAATATTACTGTGAAGATCTGGGGAGACGGTGTAGTTTGAAAAAAAACCTGGTAATGGTTTACGATAATTATTTAAATTTGAATTAACCAATAAGGATGAAAAAATCACCCCAATCTTGCAAAAATAACCAGATTGGAGCCATAAAATCACCCCTATAAGGAAGTTATGTGCAACTGGCGGACTGACATTCCGTAAAACAAAAATTATGAGCTATTTTATAAAGACAGTTTTTCATCTTATTCTATTCGGACTTATAGCGAATTCATGTGAGATGAAGACACCTTCACAACAGCTAAATGAATTAAAAAAGTCAATGAATAATCAAGTAAAAGCAGACAATTTGAAAATCGAAAAATTTGAGAGACTTATAGACAGTTTGTATTTTATCTCAGACTCATTATATTTTCCCACGATATATGCAATTGACAGTATTATAAAATATGATCAGCTAGTAGACAAATTTGTGTTATCCGACTTTAACACATTGAAAGGCGACATACATTATGAACACAATAATTTCAGGCAGGCAATTGTTGAATATTCAAAATTAGGTGGCCTTTATAGAAAAGTCCCACCTCGTAGACTAATTTATCGTGCTGCCTCATATATTAAACTAAACAAAGTAGACAGCGCCTACTTAGATCTCCGCAATTCATTAGACAATAAAACAAATCTTTGGTATCTAGCAAATTTCTTCGAGACAAATAGCAATAAAGACTCGGCGATATACTATTACAAACAGCTATATACTTATGACAGTACAGC
Source organism: Bacteroidota bacterium (assembly GCA_030681615.1). GTDB lineage: Bacteria > Bacteroidota > Bacteroidia > B-17B0 > Aurantibacillaceae > Aurantibacillus. Next base: position 40,764 of record JAUXSA010000123.1, on the reverse strand, counting down.
TTATAACGTTTGCAACAAAAGAATTATAGAACTGTCGAAACAAAAACCGAAATATTATTCGGAACTCCATTTTATCAATAATTAAAAATGAGTAATAACGGCACCTACTTGCACTCATAAAATGGACTTTGCGACTAACAATTTATTCGCTGATAGAATATGAAAATAATTTTTTTTCTAACAACTTTTTTATGGTTGATATTAATTACTTTTTCGTGTGGCAACGAACAAGATCAACGAGATTATTACGACACAAAAGAGTTTAATGATCTACTAAATACGTCTGAATATAAAGTACTGAACACCATTCACTACAATAATTCAAATGTTTTTAAAATATATCAAGACGAAGGTGCGTTAGGCGGACATTCTTTCTATTTATTCCACAAAAAAGGTAGCTCTAAGTATCATCGTATAATTTACATTGACACAATTCACAACATAGCCGAATTTGAAAACAAATATGACTAAATTGCAGTCGCATCCGTAAAAAATTGACATAGACAATTCCATCTACATAATCACTTTCTTACTTCTATTAATTCCTTTTGGAGTTATTTGGTTTTTCACTTTTCGGTATCTCAAAGATTATATAAAGACCTTAGTAAATTATTGTGTTTTGACATTATTTTCACTAATTGCTTTAAATTGTTATTTCGTGTTGACTGCAGTAATTGGTTCATCAGGTATTGGAGGAGACATTGGTGGCCTGATAGGTTCAGTATCATATGCTACAGTCATATACTCGACGTTAATAATCATACCAACAATTATAATCACTTTAATAGTGATTATAATTTATTTTATAAACAAACCAAATAAAAAACAGGCGGACACTTAAGTGTGCCGCACCTATGTATTGCCACCAGACACCTAACAGCGGTCTTGCGGCCATTTTTTTGCGGATTAACGCTCAAATGCGTAACTTGGGCCTAGCAAAAATCAGCGCAAAGCCCAAAAACGTTAGGACGCATAGCGGCGGACAATTCTCCGTAAGACAGTTCATCGGCTAACGAAAAACATTTCGCTTCCACAGAGGCGACACAACAACTTTTTTTGTCAATAATAACTTTTTGTTTAATCCACCCTATGATTTAGATCAACTCTATTGTTATTTTTTTTACCTTAATTTGCAATATGACGACTCAATTATTACAAATGTTTAAAATGGGTAGGACCCGATTAACGAATCAACTCCTAAATATTCAAGAAGCAGACCTAACAAAAAAACTCCATCCAAATTCCAATTCTATTGGTTTTTTGTTACAGCACATTGCCGAGGTAGAATTATTATTCTCAAAAAACGTCTTTGGTTTAGATATAAAAGTAAATATGCAAACCGTTGGTAAAACTATTCATGACACGGGCAAGTTTACAAATCTTGAATCCGAATTAAAATTACTTACGCAATCTGCCGAGGCTTTGGAAAAAGCGATTCTTAGACATCAAGGTGATGAATGGAGTTCAAATGTGACTACTGCCGAGTTTGGCACAGTAACAAAAGCCGAAGCCCTATCACGCATCATAAGCCATACGGCTTACCACGCTGGGCAAATTGGTCTCATCTTAAAATATGCTAATTAACCAACTAATTCTGACAAATATTAGCTGCGGACATGCAAGTGGTGAATTAATCTAGATGCGCCCCTACTTGTTGGTAACACACGGCTTACTCCAGACTAGCAGACATCAAAACAATTGCAAAAGCGGTAGAAACTTTTTTTATTTTTGCTTTGCAATTGCCTAGCAACATAGTATCTTTATTTAAACATTTCGGTAGACAACGGGTTCAAAGCCCAAACTAAAATTTAGCTGCAATCCGTTATAGCGCATAGCGGCGAACAATTCTCCGTAAGACAATTCATCGGGACAAAAAACATTTCGCTTCGACAGGGTAAATTCAAGCAATAGTACTAAGTTTTACTTGCTTATTATTCTTGTAGATCACTAGCTTTCTTTTTCTTTAGCTGGCGCGTTACGCTTAAAGCTAATAAACGATTATAAGACGCTTTAGAGACTAAAGGAACAGCACTCCTCACCGGCAATAAAGAATGGCTAAGTCTTAATCCGATTGCCCACTTCTCATTTAATGCGCAGCCAATACCAAAGTTGAATGAAAGTTCGCTTCTCATAAATGGATAATTATTTACTAGGTCTGGCGTTTGATTACCATATAAATGTTCACGATAATTAATCATATATCCCAAACCCGGACCAAATTCAAAATAGGTCTTCTTTCTATGGTATTGAAAAAGGACAGGAATTTCAAAATAATGGAGGTTGACATGATGTGGACTCTTCTTTCCAGTTTGCACACCGATTCCTTTATCTAAAAGTAAAAGTTCCGTCTGAGCCGTCCATTTTTTGTTCATTTTTAACTGGAACCAGAATCCACCTAAAAGGTTTCCGCCAGGATGACTCTTAGTAAGATCTCCTGTGAGCGTATGAAGCGAATATCCTAGCTTAAGCCCAACGCGATAAGGTGACTTGTATCCATGCTGAGCGCCTAGCCATACACAATTAAAAATTGCTATTATAACAAGATTTTTTTTCAATGTGTTAATAACGTAATTTTCTTTAAAAAATTGTACTAAACTAGATTTTAAAAAGCAGCGCAGCCTGTTTCTTTTCTTGATATTATTCATTCGTTTTTAACCACGCACAAAAAAATGTATGCAGACACGTAACCAGTCGCCTAAGCTGGGTGCGCCCCAACTCGGTACTAACAGCACCAAAAAAAATGCGGGCGGAAGTATAAGTTTTTTGCTTACAAATTGCCTGCCGACAGCAAAATGATTATTTTTAAGAAAGCAAAAAAAGAGGCAGCTTTTCGACAACTAATTAATATTGTGCGGATAGAGAGCAGAGTGTTTCAAAGCCGGCGTATGCAAAGCTCCAAAACGTTAACGGTCATTGTAAGACAACCAACTAAACGACAACTATTCAAAAATATAAATTGACAATGGAACAAAATAAAAGCGACAACAAAACTTTTCACACAGCTTTTGCTCAGACATACTTTCACGGGACAAAAGCAGACCTCAAACTTGGCGACCTTATTCAAGTTGGTAACAACTCCAATTTTGGACAAAGAAAAAATGCAAAGTACATTTTCTTGAGCGCAACATTAGATGCTGCTATTTGGGGAGCTGAACTTGCAATTGGTGAAGGACGCGAACGAATTTATTTAATTGAACCAACAGGAGACATTGAGGACGACCCTGATTTAACAGATAAAAAATTTCCTGGTAACCCAACAAAATCTTACCGTTCAATACATCCGTTTAAAATTGTGGGTGAAGTTACAATTTGGCAAGGACACCCAGCCGAACAGGTTAAGACAATGAAAGATGCTTTGGCTAAACTTAAAGAACAAGGTATTAATTCGTTAAACGACTAACATAAACCCATACAAAAACTACGAACCGCTAACAGTAACTACGCTCCATTTTTGCGTGTTAACGTTCAAATTCATAACTTAGATTTAGTAAAAAGCAGGCGCTCGCTTGAAGAACATTACCACGCATTGTGGATGACCGACTAAAATATGAGACATTAATAAACTAATACTTCCAGACAAATGCAATTCGACCCAGACAACAATGTAGTTAAACTCTGCGCCCAGGGAATGGGCAAAGAAGGCGAAGGTAAGGCTAACGAAGCAGCGAGACTATTCCTTCAAGCCTGGAACGAGGCGACAAATGACTTCGAAAAATTTACAGCCGCTCATTATGTGGCCCGACATCAAAAAACTGTTGCAGATAAACTAAAATGGGACGAGACCGCTTTAAATTTAGCTCTGAAAATAAATGACGACAAAATGAAAGGTAGTTATCCTTCCCTTTATTTAAACATCGCTAAATGTTACGAAGACATGAAAGACCTCGATAATGCAAAAACAAATTATCAATTAGCTCTTTCATTTTCAAACCTACTTCCCGACGATGGTTATGGTAAAATGATTAAATCGGGAATTATAAATGGTATTGACAGGGTAACAATAAAATAAGTAAAAGCCTTTTTTCGGAAACGCTCAAATGCATAAATGGACTTAGCAAAAAACGGCGCAAGGTTGCAAACCGTTATAACTAGTTTCAATTTTTCCCCTTTATGTGCTTTGGAGATAGAAAAAACCTACCCAAAATCCCTGTAATGATTCCAGGTAATGGAACTAAGGTTCTTACCAAAAGCAAATGTAATATAAGCGGTTACACCACAATGAAAGATCAATAAGTGCATAAAGGCCGCTGCTCTATAACCGCTCCAGTAACCAGCAGTGGCATCTAAAGTAATTAATGGTGTTGGTATACATAATGTGACGATCAATGTATAAATAATTACCGTCCCAAATAAATGATCAAAATTCTTAAGTGGCCATGATAACATTTTACGGTACCATTTAAAGTCACCGCCCCATTTATGAATAATATAATAATTGCCAAGGTTGGTTGGTGCAAATAATATAGCAGGTTTTTTTACGCCGTCTTCTTTAAATGCTTCTAAAGGCGCTAAGATCTTAAAGCCTTTAATGTCCTTACGATAGCATAAATTAATATGTTTTATTTTTAAGATGGCTTCGTAAGGAATTTCATCTTTAAAATATTTACTATCAATAAATTTTAAACGGTATTGCAACGCAATTTTTTTGATCTCCGAAATTTTAAAGATCATGTTGCTATCTACATCTTCTTCATCAACTATTTCGAAAGAATTATTGTAGTGTTTTAAATTCTTTAGGATCTTATCTTCCGAAAAAATATCGTTGCTGAGAATGCGGTGAGCTTCTTGTATAAGCTCATCTTCTTTGCTCCTGGTCTTATTTTTAAACCGGGTTAGCTCCTCTTTTATATTCACAGCCTTCATACGCTTTCAATTAATAAGGTATTATAGCGATGCCAAAAGAATACATATTCAGGCCATTTACGCCCCTGTCTTTTTGAAATACTTCGCTAAAGTAATAACAAGCAGTAAGGCAAATTTGTTCGAAACCGATCCTGAAATTTACACCATAACGAAAGTGATTGATGTTTTTTGTATTGTAAACCCTTAACTTACCATCAGCATCTACTATTTTACGGAAATCGTTTATTACGTAACCGCCCTTCACACCAAATTCCATTTTAAATTTTCTGTCGGTTTTACTTCTAAACCTAATTTCTAAAGGGATTTCCAGGATCTTTTCGTTATAACTGTTGGTTTTGTATTCGGTTGTTTTAGGTTGCAGAATTGTAGTTACACTTTTACTATTTGTACTATCCAACTTGTAAATAAAATCGGCATTGCTGTGAAAATTATGGCTAAAGATACCAATGCCATATCCAAAACTAAAACTCGAGTGGCCAATAGGTTTATCGAACATAAAAGCAAAATTCAAGCCCAGGCTTCTCCAGTGGATTTTTATATCCGATGGTGCGCCCAACCAGGCCGTGCGGTTAATTTCTATGATCAACCTATCGCCGGGCTCACCTTTATATTTCTTAATATTAAATTCATCCTCCGGCTTCGTTTTTTCTTTTGTTGTTTGAGAAAAGCATAGAGCAGGCAACAATAAACATGAAAATATAAAGAAGATCTTACTCATTAATTGGGATAATTATTGAACGTCAAATTTAATGATAATCGGTTAACTAAGCAACATCAGGGATTGCGCCAAAATTGACTTGGTCTTGAACTTTAACTTATTTACAAAACCGGTACTTTTGCTAAAATTTACCTCGTTATAAACCCATCTTATGGCATATTGATAGAATTTTTTTGAATGTGCGCGTGTAAAATCATAATCTCTGTCGCTGATCTTATTCCAGGCACCATTGGCCTCTATAGTTTCGTTAACTTCATTATGTAAAGGCGTTCCTTTAATAGGATAAGCCAATGTAACTGTATAATAACTTGGGTCTGATATTTTTAAATGGCGAATGGTTTCTTTAATATCTGCTTTATTTTCGCCGGGATAACCAAGCATGATAAAAGTTCCTGCCTCAATGCCATAAGCTTTTGTTTTAATAATCATCTCACGCACTTCTTTTACATTTACACGTCGGTCCATTGCATCAATTATTTTTTGCGAACCGCTTTCTGCGCCTATCCAAACCCTGAAACAACCTGTTTCTTTTAAAATTTTTATGATGTCTTCGTTCAATCTATCGGCCCGGGTAATAATTTCGTAAGGAATAAAAACCTGTCGTTTTAAGATCTCTTCTTTAAACTCGTTCATCCATTTATGACTTATTGTAAAAACATCGTCAACAAACCAAACACGATCGGGGTTATAATTATGTTTTAAATACGCCAGTTCATCTACAACTAATTTCGCGCTGCGTCTTCTGTAAGTGCCTCCATACACCGCCCTGCTGCACCATTTGCAAGTATACGGACAACCGCGCATGGTACTTAATGAATACATACTATAACCATGATGTTCCTTCCAGGCATTGCCATAAAGCGTAAGGTTTATTTTACTTCTTGCCGGCATGGGCAACGTATTTACATCTTTTATTAAAGTACGTTCGGGTGTAAAAAAAACGGTTTTGTTTTGAAGATAAGCTGTTCCTGCAACTTCAGTTGGAAGAACATTGTTAGCATTAAAAAATTCTGCGATCTCAAAAAAAGTTTGTTCCCCTTCGCCAACAACCAACATATCGGCGCCATTTAATAAATAATTTTCGGCGTTGTACCTTATTTCCGGTCCGCCTAAAATAACTTTGCAGTCTTTAAGCTCAGGATGCTGATGAATAAATTCTGTAATTCTTAACACCGAAACTTTGGTCATTAAGTTCGTATAGATGCCAACCAGCTTCGGTTTATTTTTAAGAAGATAAGTTTTAAACTCTTCGAACGATGCGAATGTAGAATCAAAAACTTCGTGCACAATATTTTTACTCTCCAGGTACGCCGAAATGTATAGAATACCTAATGGAACATAAGGTTTCATGATCTCTAACTCTTTAGGGTCGTCCTTTAAAAAATATCCGTGTGTTAAGAGTATCAACTTATTTTCTTTAAATGAATGATATAATGGTCGGCGTAATTTGTAGTCCACTTAAAATTACAAAATACTTTGTCAAGCGCGCTAAATAGTTTAAGCAACAGCTTTTTTTTCAAAAAAAAAGGATTTAAGTAAGATGGCGGTACAAAAAAGCCAACACTTGACATGTGTTGCGTTTTAAATCCTTCAGAAAAAAATAACTGTATTTCTTTGGGTGAATAATACCAGGTATTAAATTCAGAGCCATTAATTATAGTATTTATTCCCGCTACACTTTTTCGCCTTGTGGCTTTTTCTTGATCTCCTTTTATCATAAAATAAAGTCTCTCCCAAATACATTTTCTTCCCATGATCACAAAAAAAAGATCGGCATCTTTATTTAATAGCGTATTACATTTTTTTGAAAACTCTTTAAGATCTTTTGGCGAAAGGCAATTCAGGCCGCCAAAATTTGAAAAAATAAAATTCGCGTTTTTTATTTCATCCTGTAGATCCTGTATCGGATCTACTTTAAACACTACATTCTTTGTTTCTGCCTTTCTCGCCATACATTGTTCTATCATTATGGCAGAAGCATCTGTAGCGAAAATATTTTTAACGTATTTGGCAATTTCTATCGCATCATAACCCGTGCCGCAATTTATTTCAAGAACAGACGTATCTCTACTTAATAAGGGCAACAACTGTTTATAAACGCTCTGCCTTTGCAACAGACCAACCGGTGAGAAAGTAAAATGCGCATCGTATTGCTGCGCGTAATTATCAAAAGAGGCGGCCTGCATCGGGTTCTATAGTTTGTAATTTTTTCTTTAAGCCTATTTGCTTAAAATAATAATAAGGGCCTAATACCATTCGTTTATTTATTTTCTTCTTCCTCCATAATTCTATTGATTGTGTGGTTCTGAATTTATAATGTACAAAACGTTGTAAGTAGCGGTAAAAATTTGCCTCATATGTACTGTTAAACATCAGGTGCAGATCATCAGAATCTTTCCAGTTTTGCTTTGTTTCCAGGTCCCGTTTTACATTTTCATAAAATTTGGTGCCGGGTAATGGATACGAAACCGAAATGCCAATATCATGGGGCTTTAATTCTTCTACCATTAAAATAGTTTTCTCTATATCACCAATTAACTCGCCGGTATAACCAAACTGTAAAAAGAAACAAGGTTTTATGTTATACTTTTTTAAGACTGCTGTTGCTTCTTTTATTTGTTCTATGGTTGTACCTTTATCCATAGCATCTAATATTTTTTGCGATCCGCTTTCTGCACCTATCCACACTTCTTCGCAACCAGATTCAGCCAGATATTTTATATTTTCATCTTCTAGTAAAAGATCGGCACGACTTTGAATTTTGTATCGGATCTTTATTTTTAATTCTTGTATTGCCCCATTAAATTCTTTTAACCAGTTTGGTTTTAATCCAAAAATATCATCGGCAAACCAAATATGTGTAAAACCAAATTGCGATTGCAGTTGTTTAATTTGTTTAGCTACATTTTGTGGCGAATGCGAATTATATCTATTACCATAAACAGGTTTTGCACACCAATTGCATTTATAAGGGCAACCGCGCGTAGTCACAAAATTGATAGAGAAAAAACCGTGTCCCGACAGCCAGGTTTTTTTATACTCGGTTATATCCACCAGGTCCCAGGCTGGTAAGGGCAATTGATCAAGATCTTTTAATACAACACGAGGTGAAGTTTTAATGATCTTATTTTCTGAAAAATAAACAAGGCCATTTATTGAAGCGGGATCAAAAATATTTTTTTGTTTTAAACCATTCACTAATTCCAAAAGCGTTTGCTCTGCCTCACCAATAATAATATAGTCTGCCCCATTAGAAAAATATTTTTCAAGATGATCGGTAGCATCTGATGATGAAACAATAACAGGGATATTATATGCCTTTGCTAATTTCTGCATTCTAAAAGCAGCTTCGCGCATATTTGTTAAACACATTTTGGTTAAATAGTTAAACGAGTCGTCATAAATTACAAACACATCGGGTTTGAAGTTTTCTAAATGTTGCTTTATGTCATCAGAAGAAGTGGAGAATTGAAGATCTGCCAATTTTACTTCATAACTATTTTCTCTTAGTACAGACGCAGCATAAAGCGTTGCTAAAGGCGGAAAAGGCGTCTTTGTTTTTAATTGTTTATTATCAAAATGAAGGAAATACGAATGTGTAAACAGGACTCTCATGTATAAGGTCAACAATTTATCTTTTCAAGGCGATTACTCAATTCTGATAACACCTTTTTTTGATAACCACGCGGATGATGTTTTGAAACATTTTTACGACTGCGTAAATTGAGGTCAAAATCTTCTTTACTAAAATTAGGGAATTTTTTTTGCCAGGAAGAAAGTGTAAGGTCAAAACATTTTTTATCCAGTTTATCGCCAAGTTTACCTCCAAACATCAACTCGATCAATTTGAAAAAATACTTGGTTGCTTTTTTTTCTTTTAAAAAGGCAGAATCGTACACCTGTTTATTTGGAAGGAAATCATTTGTCCAGTTATTTGAAAGCAAAAATTTCTCGAATAAAGCCTTATTAGTAATTGGCACAAGCGTTCTTACTTCTGTAGCTACAAAAATATTCTTATCCGGGATCTCAAGGTTATTTGAATCTACCAAATAATTAACGCAAAAATATTTTTTTGAGTTAAATAGGAAGATCTTTTTAAAGGCGATTAAAATAGAGCGGCACAACCATAATTTATTTGGAGACGTGATAATAAAATAATCAATGTCGCCATCTTCTTCCAACAAACCTTTTGAGCAGGAGCCTGAAATACAAACCGCTTCAACAAAAGGAAAACGGGAAATAAAACTCGCATATCGCTTAATTACTTTTTCCTTTTTTAAGAATCTCTTCTCAGAATCGGAACGTTTAGCAATAAAATCTGAATTTGCTTTTTCTAAAAAATAGAATCCATTGGCTTCCGAGATCAGTTTAAGCTCCACTAATTCATTCAGGATCAAATTAACCTGTGATTGGGTGGTTTTAAAATTTGCAAAGTCCAGTATCTGATTTGGTTTTACCGGATAGCGAAACACATCAAAATAACATATACAGCTATACATCGCAAACTGACCTTTGGTTAAAGTCACCTTATCTATATCTACTGCTATCATGTTTCCTTTGTAACTTTAAAGATAAAGTTTTTTTCCCACTTTATTTTCTTTTCGGTTACAAGGTTTAACAAATAATTATGCTTTTTTGCTATGCTTTTGATCCTCTCCAGGTCGCAATTATCGGCCAAAGACATGAAGATCTGTGTGGACGGCATTGAATATGCACCCAATTGCGTGAATAATTTCATGAAATACTCGCCATTTTTACCACAATACCAGGCGAATGCGCCTTCGTTTTGAGAATCGTTAAAAAAATAGGGAGGATTAATAAAAAGAAGGTCAAATTTATTTTCAGGAACAGAATCAAACAGATCGGAAAGATAAACGCTAAAATTTTTGGCCTCCGGAAAATTGTTTTTAAGGTTTTCTTTGATGCCATTTACAGCCGTTGAACTAATATCAAAACTAAAAACAGTGGCTCCTCTTTTTAGTGCAATAAAACTTAATAATCCCGAACCGGCACCAACTTCACACACATTTTTATTTTTTAGGTCAAGGTTGTGAATAAATTCTGCAAAAAAAGTAGTGCTAAAAAAATATGCAGGATGAAAAACACCCGGATAGATCTTTAATTTAATATCTTCATACGTAAACCACCTTTCCTTTTTCAAATACTGTTTTAAAAAGGGTTGTACTAAAACATCGTAAGCTTTTTTATGTAAACGATCTAACATTAAAACCCTTCTATTTCAGGTTGACGGTATTTCCATATTTTTTGAAGAGCTTTTATCTCAACTGGAAATTTATAAAAACCCGTATGATAACGCAAGCCACTCCAGTTACTGATAATTTTTTTCTGCCAATGCTTAAATCGTATATCCGATTCTGTTGGGAAATAACCATTTAAAACTGTTTCAAAGTTTTTGATCTTATCGATCATGTACGGTTTTAACCAGGGTGTTAATGGGTTTTTACGCAGATCGAAATTTTCCCAGGCCGGACTTATCCAATCTTCTAATGTCTCAGGAAATTTAAATCCGCTTGCCAGCACATTATTATACATGTCCGAGCCTTCGGTTGGCACAGGGCTATAGGTATAAATAATTATTTCTGTTTTTGGATTAACCGCTTTTACTTTTTTAATGAACTCAATATCCTCATTAATTTGTTTATCAACTTCTTCTTCAGTATCACTTGGAATGCCAAGTACAAACGAGTATTCAGGAATGATGTCGAATTTTTTCAATCGCTCAGCAAATCTTAAAATTTGTTCGCCGGTTTGTGTACCACCTTTATCCATTTTTTTTAAAACAGCGTCATTACCCGTTTCTGCACCAAAAAAGATCATTTTACAACCCGCTTCACGAATAAGTGCCAGCGATTCATCTTTGTATTTATCCATGGTGTCTATGCGCGCTTCGCCCCACCAAACCATTTTTTCATCCTTTATTAATTTGGCAAATTCAACAGTGCGTTTTTCAGATACAAAAAAATTATTATCATGAAATTCTATTGCATCTCCATTATATTTTTCTTTTAAAAACTTAATATCGTTATAAATTCCCTGCGCTGATTTTCCTTTCCAGCGGGCATTATAAATGGGCACCACCGCACAGAACGAACAAGTAAAAGGGCAACCAAAACTGCTGTGATACGCGATGGTTTTTTTTCCTAAATACGTTTTTCCTAAATACTTTTGAAGCGGATAAAAAGTATTTAATTTTTCATAGGGTAGTTCAGGCAACTTATCAAGATCCAAAAGTTCTTCTTTTGCTGTTTTTATTATTTGATCGCCTTTCTTATAAATTAAATTCTTAATAGAATCAACCGGCAAATTATTTTCGATCGCATTTACTAATTGTGGAAAAGTATTATCGCCCGGGCCATTAACTATATAATCTATATATCCCGAATTTAAAACAGACTTTGGTTGATTAGAAGGAAAATAACCGCCCCAGATAGTTTTTAAGTTGGGATATAATTGTTTTAGAACTTTAGAAATTGGAATTGCTTGTTTAAGTTGGGGGCCAGGCATTACCGTGCAACCAAAAATATCTATTTTTTCATTCTTAAAATGATCAAGGATCTTTTTTTTAGGATCAGCTTCAAGATTGCCATCTACAAAAATATACTCATGCTTACCATCCACACTCGCAGCAATTTGCAGGATACTGTTAGGTATTCTTGGCTTGGAATTAGCGCTGCGTGGATTGAATAACAAAATTTTAAGTGGCATTTTTGAACCGGTATTTAACGATGATTTTAAAGTATAAAGATAGTGCAAAAAGGTGTATCATATTCGCTAAAATGCCCTAGAGTGTATACCAATTTTTTGATCTAATCTTTAAGGTGTTCTTTTGCTATTTCTAAAAAGGTAGCATGTATTGCCTTATTACTGCAAAATAATTCTTCGCCGGTGTAAAGTTTTTCTTTTCCACCTCTAAAATCTGTACAAATACCGCCGGCTTCTTCAACTACAGCTATAGCTGCAGCAACATCGGTATAGTCAAAATTTGCTGCCCACGTAAGATCTAAAGTGCCACCCGCAACTCTTATGATCGATCCTGCTACATTTTCCATCACTGCATTGTAGGCAGGGCGGGTATCTGATGCCATTTTTTGGATCTTATCAAAAATTTGTTTGTACATAGAAAAAAACAACATGAATTTTTCTTTTTCTTCTTTACCCCCACTCATGTCGGGCAAATAATAAATGTAAGAAGATTCGGGATGTATTGCCTGATCAGATACTTTTAATGATTCGTCAAAAACATTTGCGCCCAATCCTTTTTCGCCCGTAACAATTTTTTGATCGCGCCAATTAAAAAACACACCAATTAAGAGCTCATCATTTTTTTGAAGGGCAATGCTGGTATATGTAAGTCCCATTAGGCGCTGAACGTAAGGGCTTACGACCCACACAAATTCACTTTTTCTTTCAGGTAAACCATCGCCTTTTATCCAAAGATCAGCATTGGGAAAAATGGTAGTTAGCTCTTTTAAAAGAATAGGTTTTAACACTGAAGAAATAATTTTATTGTCCTCGGCCTCTTCTGTTTTTTGTTTTTTAGGATCAAATCTTTCCCCGTCCTTCTTTGGCTTCTTTTCCTGTTCGTTTATTATAGCAGGAATTAATATTTGTTCCAGGTTAAAAATACCGTCGGTAATTAATTTAATATCCATAAAATTTCAATTTAAGTAGGTAAATGTTTTGTTTTTTTGTCGGACTTAGAAATAATTTTAAAATATAAATATAATGCTAACAGGCTTATAATATTTGCCAAAATAGCGCCCAACACCTCAAAATGCCTAATAATAATGAAGGATAAGGTAATATTGAGTATTGCACAGAAAAGCACCCCTGTTAAAATAATGCGGTGCTTGTTTTGATGTGTATTTAAATATATCTCTAAAAGTGTGAACGAAAAAATAAAGAGGTTAAAAAATACGAGGATCAACATAGTAATGGAGATGTTGAATTTATAAAAGTATAATGTAATAAAATAAAAAAACGGCAAGGCTAAAAGTGACAAAACAAGCGAAACAAGCGAAAAACGTTTCATATCAACATTAAATTTATCTTCTTTGGACTTGAACCAGTTTACCATTTGGCGTGAGAAAAACGAGCTGATGATAATTTGTGATAAACCAATTAAACTGCTATAAATATGATAGTTGATGACATCCTTCGCATTTAAATAAAGTGATGAGATGTAAAAATCCACTTTTGAAAGCAAAAAAGCGAAAAAGGCAACCAAAAAATAATTTACCGTTTCTTTTAAAAAAGGAAAGGGGTTTATTAGTCGCAACGAGATCTCTTTATTAAACAAAAGCAGCCCAACTACAACTTTTAATATTTCGGATACTGTTATTAAAATAAAAACAGAAACAGCAGTAAAATTAAAATTCAGAACATAAGCCATTACCAAAACGCAGATTGATAAAATATCAATGAGTGCAAATCCTGCATTTTTATTCCGCGAAGTTGAAAAGGCTTCGATAGTATTATTAATAGACTTAAAAAAAGAAAAGGCCAGGATAAAAACCAATAAACTTATTTTAAGTGGGAGAAAAGCCAGAACGATCCCAAATACAAAATATAAAACGATCCTTAACGAAAATAATTTTGAGAATATGGTTTTAGTCTCATTCTCTGAAGTAAATAATTTAACGCTGTAGTCTTTTAAGCCCCAATTAAAAACGATCAATAACAAATTGCTTCCGGTAAAAAAAATAACAAAATCTTTAAGATCCAGCTGAAAATTAAGAGCGGTAAAGGCGAAACAAACAAAGGCATTCAACAGAGAAGAAGAAACCCCTCTTATCGTATTTGAAAAAATAATACCTGTATTTGAATTCAGCGCCTTCAATTATTTTATGAAATTTGGCTCCCGCGCATCATTCTCTCTGACATTGAAAATTGGGATACTTGCTTTGAATGGAGCAAATTGAATGATCGAATCGCGGTAATAGATATCTCCAAAAAATTCAAAATCGTGGTATTGATGTGTACGGTTATTTTTCAAAATATCTTTTAAGGCTTTAGCTGGAATATTCCATTCTTTAGAAAGTTTCATGATAGATGGTTCCATATAACCAACATATAAACGCTCTGTTAAAGAATGATCCTGTGTTTTTGAATAATCAATATCGCTATTTAGTTTTTTACGGGCGGCAGTTAATGTGTCCATTAATGTTTTTACCAAATTAAGGTACTGCCTTTGGGAGATATAACCGCTAATTGAATCGTTATTTGAAAAAAGAGGTTGAATAACAATTTCATGGCACCATAAACATTTAGCAGGTTTGCCGGCCTCACTAATAGCTTCTGGACTTCCTGTCATTATTTTCCCCTCCACATCGTAAACCGAAAAACGTAATTGTCCGTTAGGCATAATATCAAATACTTCATAGGCACTTACTTTAAATTCATTTTTACTTATGTCGCCACTGCCCTCTTCAGCAATAAATAACCAATCTGTATAAGCACCTTTATTATATACTTTTAAAACACGCGTATTTTTTGAGACCACCGACTTTGAAACCGGGAAAATAATTGGCACTTCGCCTTTATGTTTGTTCAATTTTTCAGCAAAGGTTCTTTCAACACCGGTAATATGGTAATAGTGTTCGCTACCCCCTAACAGAACTGAAACAAAAGCCCCAAGATCGACCGAATTTTTAATTTTATATTCTTCTGTTCTTTTAAGTGAATCGGTTATTACTTTTAACATGTTTACAGCATTTGCTGAAAAACCAATGCGTGAAAAGTCAAGATTAAATCGTGTAGAATCTAACCTAATTATAGCGGCATTTAAACTGTCTTTTTTTAATTCAGCGCCTAAAAAAGAGAGTGCCCAGAGTAGACCGCCACGTCCATTCTCCCAATTATCAATTTCATAGATCTTTGTAAATTCAAGGTTAATAGTATTATCAACCTTAGTTTCTTTTTTACAGGAAAAAATAAAAAAAACAAATCCAATAAAATATATACTTACTCTTTTCATTATTTTATCCGTGCAGGTTTTATCACCTGTAAATAGTACATCCCAACACCACTATTTTCGTCTGACATAAATATAAGGTCTTTATTATTTACAAAAACAGATTTATTAATTAATAAAGATCCCGTATTTTTCTTTATAAAGGTAGTTGAATCTATTTTATTGGAAATAAATTCGATCCTCTCCACCGTATCCCTGTTACCAATACAAGTGTACATCTTAATATGATCGGAGCTGACATTAAAATCGTAAACAATACCGGTTTTTGACCTGAACTCGTTTGTGCTATCGGTTTTATACTTATAAAAAGCCATGGATGGTAAAATAAAGACAAGCAAACAAGCAGCAAAATATTTAATATCAAAAGTAGTTTTAAATTCAAGCGTGATAACAATAAATGCAGCTATTAAAAGCCATACGCGCGCATATTGTAATACGAGAGGTAAATTAACCAATTTATGAATGGGAATATTACAAGCAAGAAAAAGTAAACAACAGAGTAAAGCCATTTTTTTGATCCTCATCTCTTTTAAAAGAAAAATAAAAGGGAATAGAATTATTAAACCATAAACGGTGGAGTATTTGTTTATTAAAACCAAAGCCAATACAGAAACAAAAAACGACGTAAATAAACTTTGTTTTAAAACCATTTTTATAAGAATGCTAAACACAAAACTGTAAAATGCAATTTGAATGATCACTGCCATCAGAGTGGCGTTAATTACTGGTGATGGATTTAAGAATGGGTGAAAAACAAAGCTATTTAATAAGAAAGTATGAAAACTCTGATTAAAATGTGAAAATGGGGCTGTTACATCATTTAATGCCAGGCGAGGAAATACATCCAGATAATAATAGTTCATTACATCTGTACCCACACAAAACAAAGTCAATAAAAGGAATATGGTAGTAAATAAAATACTCCAGCCAATAGATTTCCAGTCTTTTTTAAACAAAAATATAATGGCAATAAAGGCAGGAAAGATCTTTAAACAGAATAATAAAGCAATTATTACACCAAGGGTTATTTTGTTATTGTTTTGCAGCGCAATATAAAACTCGAACAGCAAAGCGGCCATCAATAAATACGATTGTCCGTGATGAAAATTAGAATAAAGTGGTTGCAAAAAAATAAAAGGGAGAAAATAGAAAGCAGGGCTAAATACCTTTGTTGTTCTTATTAACCGTTGTAGAGAAAAACAAAAAACAAAAAGACCAAAAAGATTAAATAGCAATTTAGCAATAGACAACTTTAAAAATGTAAGTGGCCAATAAAAAAGCAATGAAAATGGAGGCACAGGGGTATAGTTCTCAAAGAATATACCTGTTTCGTGATGTCTTATCTCTGAATTAAAAAACCGGATACTTTGGTAAAATTTTAAAGTATCAATACCTTCTCTCCAGAACTTACTGCCGTAATAGTAATTCCCAAAATCGCCAATAGGATGATGAAATGAAACAACTAAAAGAATGCTGTTGAATAGCAGAAAAAAGTAAATAAATTTTTGAGCGCCCGAGATCTGAAATTTATTCTCAAAAAGATCGTCAAATTTTATTTTTGTAAGGTTTGTTGTGATAGCCAAAGATCAAAATTAATCAATTAACAATTTCTGACTATACACCAGCTTATTCGCACTTTCTATTTTTATAAAATAAGTGCCCTTTACAAATTGATCTATATCCAGGTTTGTTAATTTGTTATTTATAGTTCTGTTCAACAAAATTCTTCCTTCAATATCATACACACTTAAAGTATACTCCTTTTTTATCTCGTCTTTAAACTCAATAGTACATTTATGTTTGGCTGGATTTGGATAAACTTTTACGTCCACCATATTTTTTATGTGTTCGATTATTCCAACCGAACTTGTATCAGTAGAATTACCAAAGGTGTACTCTCCCAATTTTAAAGTATCAATTTCAATAAAACCAGTTCTTAATCCTGAAACAAATTTGTTCATATTCTTTAATACTTTCCAATCGTCTGCTGCATTTTCCCTGTAAAATAATCTCACGCTATCGCCATTTACAATAGTTAAAAGTGTGTCTAAATATGAATATGTTCCACCTATCGATTTATTCCCATCATAATTAAACCTGATCTTTGAAACAAAACCGGGAGATAAGATCCCTTCGATCTTCCAGAAATGTTGGTTAGAAAGTTTATGATTTAAAGGATTGTTCTTGAACGGATCGGGTTTAACATAATTATGTACCACACGAATTAAACTCGAGTCCAATCCTTTATTCTGAATGATCATAGATACTTTTCCTAAATTCCAATTCAGATTGCCTGTGTTTTTCACGGTCTTAACTTCATGCGAAGTAGCATCGCCAATTTTACTGTCGTAATTTAAAGCGGAGTAAACAGGATTGAAAGGAACATTAACTGTAAAACTTCCGGTGGCGCCACTCATTGTAACTGTTTTAGTTACAGAAGACCAATCGCTCTTAAAAAATTTTACTTCTAAAGGCACACTATTGTGTAAAACTGTTGTGCCATACGTTTTTTGTTTTAAAGCAATAACAGCGTCATAACTTGTGGGTGAGATCTGAGTATATTTTACCGAATCAATTGCAAAATGCGACCAACCGCCGTTAAATACCCAATTAGTAAAAAAATCTGTCAGGTTTTGGCCACTGCTGGCTTGAAGTAGATCTCTAAACTCATTACTATTTATGCTTTTGTTGGCTTTTTGTTGCATCACATATTTTGCACCATTAAAAAAAGAAATGTCGCCCATATAACCTCTTAAAGTATGCGCAATATCTGCACCTTTTTTATAAACATGATCGCCATAAGTTGTACTGTGTGGAATTCCACTCACCGCTCTAAAGCCACCATCTTTTTTGTGAAGGAAGTGTAACAGGTCGTCATGTTCGGTCTTCACTGCATTTAAATAACTTGTTTTACCGTATTGCCATTCTGTAAACATGTAAGCACTAAATGTTGCCATGCCTTCATTTATCCACATGTCTTCCTGAGTTTCGCAGGTAATAAGATCGCCCCACCAGTGATGCGCTAATTCGTGCGCCATTAATTCTGCTTCATAAGTAAGACTGCCAATTACCGCGCGCGGATATGCAATGTTTGTAGCATGTTCCATTGCGCCACTATTAAATGGTACAAGTGCATAACCAAAACGGTTCCACACATATGGGCCATAATAATTTTCAAAACCATGTATACAATTTTTTAAATTAACGAAACCGTTTTTCATCGCAGTTGTATCTGCTGCAACACCAACTAATGTTATTGGTTTAATACCGTTCAGCGCATTAATTGTCCAGTTTACCTGCCTGTATCTTGCAACAGCAACCGATGCAAGATAAGTTGGGATCTCATCGTTCAAAACCCATTGACGTGTACGTTTTGCGGCAGTAACAATATCTGAAGTTAATTGTCCGTTACAATATGCACGACGTGTCGAATCACAGGTAATATTAAATACGTATTTACTTCGCTCAACAAAATTATCAAAACACGGAAACCAAACGCGGCCATAATTATGTGGCTTGGCTGCAAAACCAACACCTAAATTATAGGCATATTGATTACCTCCATGATTATCAAAATAAAAACCACCCCAACCACTTGGATCACCCTGTGGCATACCATGGTAATAAACCGTAAATATAGAAGTGTCAGTTATATTTTTTGGTGCAGTAAAATTCACCTTCAAAATAGTATCATTATATACGTAGGTCAATAAAGTAGCATTCTCTTTTATTGAGTCGATCGTTAATTTAAGAAGGTCAAAACGAATAAATGTTCTGTTATTTAATTTCGGCGCAAAACGAATTTGTGTATTACCCGCAATTTGCTTGAAAGTTGTATTTCCTATCTCAAGATTAATAGTATAGGTTAATATATTAAAGGTATCGCTTCTAAGATTTTCGGCACTATAATATATAGGTGCGGCCGATTGCATATTTTTTCCATGCTGGCATCCATAATTTTGCGCTGAAATAGTTGAGCCCATCAACAGGCCTAAAAGGCACATCGTTTTTAAATAAATTCTCATAACCTAAATTTAGGAAAAAAATCTTTACAAAATAGAAGAAAAAACTGTTTATATTTTCACCACAAAGGCACAGAGAACACTAAGGTTCACTAAGAAAACAATGTACTGATCTAAATATAATTACTTTTTAAAAGGTAATTTTTCACATAATCATTTACCCCGTCTTCAAGACTGGTAAATTTTTTTGAATAACCTGCGTTTACTAGTTTGCTCATATTGGCTTCGGTAAAATACTGGTATTTATCCCTTATGTCAATTGGTGTATCAATAAATTCAATGTTTGGTTCAATATTTAATGCTTTAAAAGTAGCATTAGCAAGATCTAAAAAAGTGCGGGCCTTACCGCTCCCTAAATTATAAATGCCATTTTTTACTTTTGATGAATATAAGAACCAGATCACATTTACAACATCTTTTACATAAACAAAATCACGGAGCTGACCGCCATCCGTATAATTAGGATTGTGCGAACGAAATAATTTTACTTTTCCGGTTTCATTTATCTGCAGGAAAGAGTGAAAAATTACAGAAGCCATTCTGCCTTTATGATATTCGTTAGGTCCGTACACATTAAAGAATTTTAAACCATACCAGTTGGGCGGTGTTTGTTTTTGTTGCAAAGCCCATTTATCAAAATCGTTCTTACTTTCGCCGTAAAGATTTAAGGGTTTTAAAAGTGGGATCTTTGTCTCATCATCTTCATAACCATGTTCGCCTAAACCATACGTCGCAGCCGACGAAGCATAAATTAAAGAAATATTGTTTTTAGCACAAATGCGCCAAATGGCTTTAGTGTAATCAAGGTTCAGTTCGTTTAAAATATGAACATCTTTTTCGGTAGTATCTGTTCTTGCACCAATATGTATAACGTGGCTAACAATATTGTAGTTGTTATCAAACCAGTCAATAAAATGTTTGCGTTCTATTTTTTGGTAAAAGGTCTTTAAAGTATAATTGGCTTGTTTATCGGCTACAGAAAAATCATCCACCAATATCAAATTATTTACACCTTCCGAATTAAATTTCGAAACGATACAACTACCAATAAATCCTGCCGAACCTGTAATAACGATCATAATGTGTTTTGTGATGTAAAGTTAATTAAAAATAATGAAAGAGAAGCACGGGCATTCATTGCTCCGGAGGAGCAAATATTTACAGAAATAATTTGATAAAGGTCAGCGTGCCGGAGGTACGCAACATTATTGTGATAGATCAGTTCCTTTGTTTCGCACCTCTGGTGCGATAGTGGTACGCGTATGTTGTTTTTAAAATGTTTGGCTCCTCCGGAGCCAAAAAAAGCAACATTTGTTATTGAGCCGCGGGCAAAAGTCAGGCGACTCAAAAGATCTATTTTGTTATTCGCTTATTTTTATGGAAATTAGAATTATATTATGGAGATAAAAAGAGTTTTTGACATTTTAGATAATCTTAAAAAGACCTCAACCAAAGAGGATATTTTATGCTCTAAAGTAAACAAACAATGGGTTAAACATAGCGTTACCGATTTTGTTACCAATGCCAATTATGTGAGTTCGGCCCTTTTACATTTGGGTTTACAAAGCGGCGATAACCTGGCAATTATGGCAAGCAATATGCCTGAATGGAATTTTGTTGACTATGGCTCTCAACAAGTGGCCATGCCATCGGCACCAATTTTTCCAACTATTAGCAGCGAAGACCTTAAATATATTTTAAACCATTGCGAGGCCAAAATTATTTTTATCTCAGAAAAGTCTACCTACGCAAAGTTGGTAGCTATGGAAGACCAGTTGCCGCATTTAAAATATGTATTCAGTTTTACGGCTATTGAAGGGGTTAAATCTTTTTCTGAATTTCTCGATTTAGGCAAACAAAACTTAGATCAAACCAAAGTTGAAGAAATAAAATCTACGGTTAAAGAAGATGACCTACTTACTATATTATATACCTCCGGCACAACCGGTCAGCCAAAAGGTGTAATGATAACCCACAAAAACCTTATAAGTAATGTGATGATCTGTAAAGATATTGCGCCTTTTGTGGATAGATGGAGGGCTTTAAGTTTTTTACCGCTTAACCATGTTTACGAACGCTTTTTAAATACGCTTTATTTATATCATAACGTAAGTATTTATTATGCCGAGAATTTTGAGACCATTGGCGATAATTGTAGGGAATTACATCCCGAGATTTTTGTAGCCGTGCCCCGCGTTTTAGAAAGAGTGTTAGAAAAAATTATTGCTGCCGGCGAAAAACTGGGCGGTTTTAAAAAAACCGTGTTTGAATGGAGTTTGCGATTAGCTGAACGTTACGAATTAGATGGAGCGAACGGGCCATGGTACGAATTTCAAAGAAAGATCTGCGATATAATGGTCTATTCAAAATGGCGCGCAGCCGTTGGTGGAAAAGTAGAAGTTATTGTGAGTGGAGGCGCTGCACTTAACCCACGCATTGAACGGATTTTTGCCTGCGCCAATTTAAAATTATTACAGGGTTATGGTTTAACTGAAACTTGCGTGGTGGTTGCTGTTAACCGTTTAGGAACAGGCAATATGATGTTTGGCACCGTTGGAAAAGTGGTAGAGAATTCGGAAGTAAAAATTGCCGAAGAAGATGGCGAGATCATCATGAAGGGTCCAAGTTTGATGAAAGGCTATTATAAAAATCCAGAAGCAACTGCCGAAGCGATAGATGCGCAAGGTTGGTTCCATACCGGTGATATTGGAAAATTTATTGATGGCAAATTTTTAAAAATTACCGATCGTAAAAAAGAGATCTTTAAAAGCAGTGCCGGCAAATACATTTCGCCGGTGGCAATTGAAAATAAATTAAAGGAAAGCAAGTTCATAGAACATTGTATGGTAATTGGCGAGGGACAAAAATATGCGTCGGCTTTAATTATACCATCCATCTTAAATTTTAAAGAACACTTTAATAAGAACAACATTGAGTGGCCGGGTACAAATACCGCACACGAACATGATGAGATAAAAAAAGTGATCAACGCACACATTAAATCCGTTAATGCAACTTTGGCCCCTTACGAACAACTAAAACGTTGCCAGTTTATTTCCGGCGTTTGGACAGTTGAATCGGGAGAAATAACGCCGAAATTAAGCCTGAAAAGAAAGGTGATTGCCCAGAAGAATAAGGATGTGATCATGAAGATCTTTGGAGCTGATGAATAATTTTAAGCCACAGATTTCGTAGGTAAAAAACTGATACTTTTATAATATGGGGATTTTAAATAGGATTTTTGGCCGTAAAAATTTTGACGAGCGCTTATTTGGCATTTGGATTAGCGATACAAATGATGAAATAACTAAAAAAGCGATTGGGGATACCTCAATGACTTTTACCGAAGATGGAAAATTAATTTATGATGTTCTTGAATCTGAAAAAATTCAAAGAATAAATATGATTTATTGGACAGAAGGTGACATAATTTTCACTGATCAGCCTTCAAATCCTAGAGAAGAAAAAACACAATATAGTTTTCCGAATAAAGACAACCTTCTTTTATCTTTTGGTGGGCAATTAACAAGGTTTAATAAGAAAAAGATTTAATTGTTTAATGAATTAGATGCTTTTAATTCAGATTTGTACTTATTCGTATTCGATTCGTAAAATTTAGTAGGTCTACGACCAAACCTTAGTCCCCTCAGTACAATTTGTACAAATATCAATTTGGTTCCTGCTCTTTAATATAGAACGACGGAAATTATTATAAGAATCCGAGAACCAAATGCTCTCAAAAGTGTCTTTTTCTAAATTGCCTAATTTGTATTTGGCGTCTTTATCAAAACAGCAGGGCACAATTTTACCGTCCCAGGTTATTACACAACCTTGCCACATACGCCAGCACTGGTTCAATAATTTGTTCTTTAGTTCGTACCGATAGCTATCGGTATTCCCTTCTTTAACTTTTTTATAGCGAGAATAATTGTCTGCTTCCGGTATAAGATCGTGCCCGTTCTCAAAATCGTAGATCTGTGCCGTTTTTATCTTTACCTCATCCACTCCCAATTCCTTTCCTAATTTTTTTACAGCCTCAATCTGGTGCTCGTTGGTTTTAAATACCACAAATTGCCAAACAACATGTGGCGAACTGCTGTTTAATAGTTTTTTTTGTTTTAAGATCTCTTTGGTGCCGGCAATTACTTTATCATAATCGCCACCAATGCGGTACTTTTCATAAACTTCCTGCGTAATACCATCCACCGAAATAATAAGCTTATCGAGTTTGCTTAAAATAGTTTGTTTTGCATTTTCTTCGGTCAAATAATGCGCGTTAGTACTTGTTATGGTAAAAATGTTGTTGTTGCTTGCAAACGATACCATCTTTAAAAAGTCGGGGTTCAAATAAGGTTCGCCCTGAAAATAGAATGTAAGGCTATGCAAATGTTTTTTGGTCTGCAGGATGATCTTTTCGAACAATTGATTTTGCAACATACCGGTTGGCCGGGTAAATTCACGCAAACCACTCGGGCATTGCGGACATCTTAAATTGCAACTCGTCGTTGGTTCAATACTTATAAAGAATGGCAAACCCATTTGAATGGGTTTATTGATCAAACGCGAGTAATAAAATCCAAAAGCGAGTTTAAAAAAGTTAAATGCTTTATAAACGGACAGTTTTTTAAATATTTTAAGATAATAGCGTATCACAGCGTTTTGTAAAGATATGCTTTAATGGAATAATGTTTTACTTTTACAGCGTTAATTAATGGCAAAGCAGGCATTTAAAATAGTTTCAGCATTTTTTCTTATTCTTTTATTCGAAAAATGCGCACAGGTTGGTCCATTAACCGGTGGCAAACCCGATAGCACTCCTCCAAAATTAATAGAAGCTCTTCCTGCAAACGGTTCGGTAAATTTTACTTCAGATCAAATAGTACTAAAATTTAATGAGCACATAAAGTTGAGCGATCTGCCCAACCAACTAATTATATCACCTAAACTTAGTGTTGAACCCGATATTGAAACTGATGGAAAGAAAGTGATCATCTCATTTAAAAAGCAGGCGCTGTTACCAAATACAACTTATCGTTTTTATTTTGGAAAAGCGGTCATAGATATGACCGAAGGAAACAGTCTTGAAAATTTTGAATATGTATTCTCGACAGGTAACGTGATCGATTCACTCAGGATAAAGGGTATTGTACTCAACGCTTTTAATAATAAAGCCGAAAAAGACATTATTATAGGACTATATAATAAGAGTGAAGATGTAGATAGTTTGCCCTACAAAAAAACACCCAACTATATTACCAGAAGTTCTGAAAGCGGCACATTTGCTTTTGGTAATTTGCCGCAAGGTATATATAAGGTATATGCTTTAGCAGATAAGAACAAGAACTACATATATGATGGTGAAATAGAACGCCTGGCTTTTTTAGATTCTGCACTTGAACTTAGCACGGACACAAATGTGAGCCTTAAGTTATTTAAAGAAGAGGCAAACAAGGTCTTTGTAAAAAAGATCTACTCGCCTTATTATGGTTTTAGCCAAATAATATTAAATAAGAAAAGTGTTGTAAGCTTAAAAGCATTAAATAAGGCAGATGATGCTCATATATATGAAACAAATGTTGGTAAGGAAAAAGACACTGTATCGTTCTACTACAAAAATCTGAGCGATACTTTAGATCTTGTATTGAAGAACATCTCATTTAAAAGAAATGATACCGTTAAAATACAATTGCCAAAGATCAAAGGCGGTAAAAAGAAAATCAGCGCTACATTGAATACATATCTTGGCACACTACCGCTGAATACACCGCTGCAACTAGTATTCTTAAACTGGATGGATACAAGTAATACAGATATCACAAAGATCAAACTCAATAGTAAAACAGATAGTTTAATTGGCGAAGAGAAAATAAAATACAAGTGGATAAACATTAATACCCTTCAAATAAGCAATAAACTAAAACAAGGCAGTCAATATTCTTTAAAAGTTGACACAATTGCATTTTTTGATGTGAGCGGTAACAAAAATGATAGTTTGATGCTCGCTTTTCAGACCGAAAATGAAAATGAACTCGGAAAATTATCATTAAAACTACTTTTTAATAAAAAACAAGGCTATTTAGTTCAATTAATAAATGAACAAGAACAAATTATAAGAGAGCAATTTGTGTCGTTCAGTTTATCTGGTAGTAACGCTACAACTATTGATTTTACTAATGTTACACCGGGCACCTATCAAATTAAAATTGTTTTTGATGTGAATGAAAATAAAAAATGGGACACAGGTAACTTAAATTCGAAAATACAGCCCGAACATGTTTTTATTTATCCAAAATCAATAAAAGTTTTGTCGGATTGGGAAATTGAAGAAGAAATTTTAA
Source organism: Bacteroidota bacterium (assembly GCA_030681615.1). Classification (GTDB taxonomy): domain Bacteria; phylum Bacteroidota; class Bacteroidia; order B-17B0; family Aurantibacillaceae; genus Aurantibacillus. The sequence goes on along the minus strand of JAUXSA010000123.1, from coordinate 14,829 downwards.
TAAAAGAATAAAAAAATCATTTTTGGGTTTTTGGCCTGTTTTATCAAAAGATGTTGCTTCATTTTTTTCTATCAAAATATACGATGCTCTGTAACAATAGTAAAATCAATATACACAGAGCATCACGAAAAAAAAATTTTATTTAAAGAGCGATATTGTAATTATTAATTAAGGCATTATATTCCGCTATTAACAATTTCAACAAAGCAATGTTGAAAAAATAATGACTTAATAATTAGATAACTCTGAAAAATTTATTTACTTCGTATCAACAAATCTCAAAAACAAAAAAACCATGGCAAAAAAAGCAACAGCTAAAAAAGCTACAGCAAAAAAAGCAGCTCCTAAGAAAGCAGCAAAAAAAGGCGCTAAAAAAGCAGCTCCAAAAAAAGCAGCTAAGAAAAAAGCAGCTCCTCGTAAAGCAGCTAAGAAAGCAGCTAAGAAAAAGTAAAAAGAAGCCCCGCAGAAGCGGGGTTTTTTTTTGACCTTTTTTTATGCCAAACAAAAGGGTTCATCTCAAAATTTAATTTCTATATTTACACTTATTATTAAAACAGAAAAGAGATGAAAAAACTAATCAATTTATTATCAGTTGCTATAATTGCATCAACCCTTGCTTCGTGTGGCGGTAAAAAGGCAGAACAAGAAGCCATAGTTGCCCCTCAAGGCATGAATGTTTTAGATCTAAGCAAATTTGGCAAGCCCTTTGCGATCTTTGTTCCCGATACAACTGCCGCTAAACTTACAATTACCGAACAATCTTCAGGTGCTTTAGATATCACAGTAGGTGGAAACTTCGCAATTACTATAAATGAGCAGGCTGCCGACATTGAATTAAAGAAAAAAGACATTAAAGAAGACGAAGTGCTTAAGTTTAAGAACTACATAGTTGACGAACCAACTGCTATTTTCTGGGAGAGCGAGATCGTAAAACCTGAGTTTCACTTCATCGTTAATCAAAAGATAGGTACAACCGATTATTCTTTCGAAGATCTTAAGAGTACAGAAACTGAACCTTTTGATAAAGAAACAACTCAAAAAATGTACGATAGCGCAAAAACTATAAAAGAAATTAAAAAAGAAGAAAAGTCTTAATTGACCTTTTTAAAAAATAAAAGCCGATCCGGAAACCCTGGTCGGCTTTTTTATTGAAACAATATTTGACTTTTTTAGGAGTTTCAGTTTTTTGGCGCTATTAACAATAAAGGCAAATTATTAACAGAGTAGTCAATCTTAGAAAGTTTTTCTAATATTTGTCCTCAGTCAAACTAATTACTATGTCGGAAGAACTTGAAAAAAATGAAAATGGAGATCTGTTCTCAAAATCTGTAAGAGCCGGAAAACGCACTTACTTTTTTGATGTGAAGAGTACACGTGGAAATGATTATTACCTAACTATTACTGAAAGCAAGAAGCGTTTTGGAACTGATGGTAAATTTAGCTATGAAAAACACAAGATCTTTTTATATAAAGAAGACTTTGAAAAGTTTGTAGAAGGCCTTAACGAAGCAGTTGCACATATTAAAGAAAATGCTCCTGAGATAGAACCCCGAAAGGAGTATACCGAACATAACAGGAACGAGTCTACAAGTTCTGAAGTGAATTTTGAAGACCTTGGAAATTAAAAAAAAACGGATCCATAAAAAGATCCGTTTTTTATTTTAATAAGGTCAATGCCTCTTTTAAGATCAGCTTTTCCCACAAAGCATATTCTTTTGCCGAAGGATGAAGTCCATCAGCCGCCACTAAAGTTAGATCATTTTTCATTTTTTTAGACAGATCGTAAATATCAACGAGGGGTAGATCTCTTTTGTTGGCCTCGGCAATAATAACTGCATTAAATTCAGCTATACCTTTTCCAATATCTCTTCCGTTACCATAATTTTTACCTTGTGGTGTAACTCCAAAATCAGGAATGGTAATTAAAATGATCTTTTTCTTATCGGTTATCGTTTTTTGAACTTCATCCAGGATAAACACCAGGTTTTTAGTAAAAGTTTCTTTTGATACTCCCCTCACCCAATCATTCACACCTATTAATATAGTAACAAAGTCAGGTTTTAATTTTTTCACCAGGGGCAATTCATTATCAATAAGATTTTGGGTACTAAAACCATTGCGCGCAGGGTTATCTAATAATTTACATTCAATTTTGTTCTCAATTAAATGATTGGTCAATAATAATGGCCACGATTCTTTTTCGGTAGCGCCAGTACAAATGGTGTAAGAGTCGCCAAGTGGTAAATAATGTATGGTTTTTGGTGGTTGCATGGTAAAGGCCGTAAATATGATGATAATTAAAAAGAGGATCTGGTATATATACTTTCTTTGCATACACTAACATACGATTTTAAACAGATTTTGGATCATTGCATCAAAAATTTTTTCAGGATATATTAATTAACTTCGCGATACCAATGAAACTTTTGATACTTGATAATTACGACAGCTTTACTTATAACCTTGCTCATTTGGTTGAAAAGGTAAGTAACATTCCTTTTGAAGTAATTAAAAATGATAAAATAACCGTAAAAGAAGTTGATCAGTTTTCGAAGATCTTACTTTCGCCAGGACCAGGATTACCAAAAAATGCTGGTATTATGCCAGAGCTTATTAAACATTATCATGCCAATAAAGTTATTTTTGGAGTTTGTTTAGGATTTCAGGCTATTGGCGAATATTTTAATTCTCCGTTAAAAAACCTCGATACTGTTTTTCATGGCCTGGCAACGCCAATAAATATTATTGTAAAAGATAAAATTTTCGAAAATTGCCCAAACAGGTTTGAGGCCGGAAGATATCACTCATGGGTTATTGATGCTGAAAAAATAACAAATGATCTGATCGTTACAGCAAAAGATGATCAGGGCAATGTTATGGCTGCCAGTCATAAAAAATTAAATGTAAAAGGTGTTCAGTTTCATCCGGAATCCATTCTTTCTGAATATGGAGAAACCATTATTAGGAATTGGTTGGAGATCTAACCACAAAGAGCACAAAGCGTTTCACTAAGCACACAAAGTTTAATTTTTCTTTGCGCTCATTGTGCCTTCTTAGTGTGCTTTGTGGTTAGGAGTTCGCTTATTATTCATTTTTTACTTAATTTTAACCATGCCTGTTATAAAGTCGCTTGGATATAACATTACAATTGGAAAAGATGCGTTAAGATCGTTATCGGCATTTTTAAAGAAAACCAATTTTTCATCCTGCTTTATTATTTGTGACGAAAATACCATTCAATTTTGTTTGCCAAAATTAATAACAACTTGTTCTATTTTAAAAGATGCCGAAATAATTGAATTGGAAAGTGGAGAAACAAGTAAATCGCTTGAATTTAGCGCACACATCTGGCAAACACTTATTGAAAATAATGCTGATAAAAATTCGTTGATCATTAATTTGGGAGGCGGTGTTGTAAGCGATCTTGGTGGATTTTGTGCTTCTACCTATAAAAGAGGAATTGATTTTATAAATGTACCTACGTCTTTATTAGCCATGGCCGATGCAAGCGTGGGCGGAAAAACAGGAATAGATTTTGCAGGACTAAAAAATTCTATAGGCACATTTGCACAACCAAAAGCTGTTTTTGTAGATCCTGAATTTTTAAAGACATTACCTGCAAGACATTATAAAAACGGTTTGGCCGAGATCTTTAAAATGGCTTTAATAAGCGATAAAAAATTCTGGGAAGAATTAAAGAACTTAAAACCCGATCACAAAGCCGAACAATTAGTAACTAAAAGCATTACTTTAAAAAATAAAATAGTTGTAAAAGATCCTTTGGATAAAGGCACGCGGAAAATATTAAATTTTGGTCACACCATTGGGCACGCCATTGAATCTTTATTATTAGGAACAAACGAAGAGCTATTGCATGGTGAAGCTATTGTTATTGGCATGTTGACAGAAAGCCATATTGCCTTCCAAAAAAAATTCATCACCAAAAAAGAACTGGATGAAATAACTTTTACACTTAAAAAAGTTTTTGAACCAAAAAAAATAGGCCAGCTCAATTTTAGCGCGATCTTCGCTTTATTAAAGAATGACAAAAAAACAAGCAAGAATAAGCTCAAATTTTCTTTGATCCATAAAACTGGCACTTGTAAATTTGATGTGGAAGTAAATGAGTCGCAAATAAAAAAAGCCATCGATCTTTATAACACCTCCGCATAATGCATCAACTTTCGGCGCCGGCATATACCATAAAAACAACCATCCAACTGGCAGGATCGAAAAGTATCAGTAACCGTTTATTAATTTTGAATGAGGTGTTGGGTTTAAATTTGATCCTCGAAAACAATTCAACTTCTGAAGACACGCTTCTTTTACAAAACGCATTAGAACAGATAACAAATAGAAAAGGCGGAACCATAGACATTCATCATGCAGGCACCGATATGCGTTTTTTAACTGCACTTTTGGCAACTAAAGAGGGTGAATGGATCCTTACCGGATCTGAACGCATGAAACAAAGACCAATTGGCGAATTGGTAAACGCATTAAGATCTTTAGGTGCAGATATCAATTATCTGGAAAAAGAAAATTTTCCACCTTTAAAAATTAATGGGAAAAAATTAAAAGGTGGTCAACTCGAAATTGACGGAAGTATTAGCAGCCAGTTTACTTCTGCTTTATTATTAATTTCTCCAACATTCGAGAATGGTTTAGAGCTGACCTTGAAAAACGAGATTGTTTCATGGCCTTATATATTAATGACATTGGATCTCTTAAGTCAGTTTGGTTTAAAAGTATCTACCGTTTTAAATACTATCAATGTATTATCCACTCTAAACAAGAAACAGGAAACAGGAAACAGGAAATTTTTTGTTGAATCCGATTGGTCTGCAGCATCGTATTGGTACAGTATTGTTGCGCTGAGTAAAAATGCAGAAATTACTTTAGTTGGATTAACAAATTCATCTTCACAGGGCGATTCTGTTTTACCGAAAATTTATAAAGGACTTGGTGTATCATCTCAGTTTACAAACGAAGGACTTCTTCTTTCAAAAAACAAAAACGTTTCACCCCAGTTCGAGTACGATTTTACAGATTGTCCCGATCTTGCACAAACGGTAGCGGTTACCTGTTTTGCATTAGGAATAAAAGCCAACCTCACAGGCTTAAAAACCTTAAAAATTAAAGAAACTGATAGGATCCTCGCATTGAAAACCGAACTCGAAAAGTTTAGCGCAAATGTTGAAATAACTGAAGATTCGTTGACTATTCATGAAACCCGAAACAAGATACCCGAAACAAGAAGCCCAATAAATACATACAATGATCACCGCATGGCCATGAGCTTTGCCCCGCTGTCATTGGTTTACGGACCACTAAATATCAAAAATCCCGAAGTGGTTTCTAAATCCTATCCTCTTTTTTGGGAAGATTTGAAATCAGTTGGTTTTAGCGTAAATTTGCTGCCATAAAATGGCATTTTTCGGTTCAGATAAAACAACAAAAACAGAAGGTAAAGAAATGTCTTTTCTCCAGCATCTGGAAGAATTTCGCTGGCATTTGGTAAGAAGTGCTTTGGTTATTATGGTCTTTGCCATTTCGGCTTTTTGTTTGAACGATTTCGTTTTTGATACCATTATTTTTGGGCCCTTGCGCCAGGATTTTATTTCTTATAAAGTATTGTGCAGCCTTGGCCATAAAATTGGTGCCGGCGATGTAATGTGCATGACCATTAAACCAGCGCATCTTCAAACCCTAAGTGCTTCCGAACAATTTTTTAATCATATGTGGATCTCTTTTTTGTGCGGTATAATTCTTGGTTTCCCTTTTGTGTTATGGGAGCTTTGGAAGTTTGTTCGTCCCGCTTTAAAAAATAAAGAAATTGGTCCCGTAAAAATATTTGTGGTTATTGCTTCGGTTTTATTTTTGATCGGAATTTTCTTCGGTTACTATTTATTATTTCCAATGAGCTATAATTTCTTAATTAATTACCAGGTATCATCCAGTGGCATTGTTCAAACGCAAAATACATTTGACGATTATATTTCTTTGATCAGCACTATGACCTTAGTTTCAGGAATAATTTTTGAAATGCCAATTTTGGTTTATTTTTTAACCCGTATGACCTTGCTTACGCCTCAATTCATGCGTAAGTACCGTAAACATGCTGTTATCATCATTTTAATTTCGGCAGCCATTATTACACCAAGTCCGGATGTGACATCACAAATGGTAGTAGCAATTCCTATGTATTTGTTATACGAGTTAAGTGTATTTGTATCGGCCTGGGTAATTAAAAAACATAAATTAGAATAAGTTTTGAAAAGAGCGGTAAAATATAGTTTGTTTGTTTTATGCATGACATGCAATTTACTTTTATTTGGTGGCGACCTAAAAGAAGTATTAAATTTTGGATCAAATCCCGGTAATTTAAAGTTATTTAAGTTTAACGATTCGCTGGCAAAAAACAAACCTCTTGTTCTTGTATTGCATGGTTGTGTTCAAAACGCTGAGAGGTTAGAAGAATTAACCGATTGGAAAAAAGCAGCTGTAAAAAATGATTTTGTAGTTTTTTATCCTCAGCAAAAAATTATTAATAATGCTTCTAATTGTTTTAATTTCTTTTTAGAGAGTGATATAAATAAAAATGGCGAGTGTTTGTCGATATATCAAATGATGCGTTACGCTATTGATACTTTAAAGGTAGATTCTACCCGCATCTTTCTTTATGGTGCTTCGGCAGGCGCCTGCATGAGCGAAGTTGTTTGTGCTAATTACCCGTGGCTTATAAACACAGCGGCCCTTTGCGGCGCCATCCCTTATAGAACATATACCGGTTTAAAAACCATTAATCTTTTGGGTAAAACAGAAATAAGACCCGCTAAAGAATGGGGCGATCTTGTAAGAAATCAAAATACATTTTATACAGGAAAATATCCGCGAATAATTCTTGCTCATGGTACCGAAGATTTTGTTACAGATTATGGTTATGCGGCCGAAATTATTAAGCAATGGACAAATGTTCACGGCATTACCGATCAGCCAACGGATGGCGTACCTAGATTTGGAAATAATGATAAAGTAGATCTCTATATTTATGGTGATGGCAAACAAAAAGCCGTGGTTAAATTTTACAGGATAAAAGATGTTAGCCATCAATTGCCTGTTGATGTTGGTGCTGGCGACAAACAAGGAGGCCAGGACAAAATATTTTCTACAGATATTGATTTTTTTCTGACCTATTATATTGTTAAAGATTTTGGTTTAATGAAATAAATATGAGTGATAAAGTAAAAGAATTTAACGACTACCGTTCGAAAATGAACGAAGTTATTTTAGGAAAAGATAACCTGGTAATTAAACGCCTGTTTAATTTAGATACACAAACTTATTCTGAAGGTGCGTTAAATGTTAAGACAAAAGAACTGCTTGGCCTGGTTGCAAGTATGGTTTTGCGTTGCGACGACTGTATTAAATACCATTTAGAAAAATGCAAAGAGCAAAATTGCACAACTGAGGAAATTTACGAAGTATTTGCAGTAGCAAATATTGTTGGCGGAACCATTGTTATTCCACACACACGCCGTGGAGCAGAATTTTGGGAAGAGTTAAACAAATAACCGAAATATAAAACCACATAGGCACATAGTTTTTAAAAAAAGAGACAAATAACAATTAAACATAGAAGGAAGCCTCGCTTCCTTAATGTGTTCCTAAAATAAGCGCTTTTTAATAAATTTGTCTATGTATCTATGTGGTTAAATTTAAACACGAAATAAAATGACGGCAGCAGGATTCATAGCTTTTGGTTTGCTAATGTTTATGAGCTTACCGGTAATGACCTATTATTATGCTAAACATTTAGGAAGAAATGCAAAAGCCTGGTTCTGGATTGGTGTTTTATTGCCAGGAATTGCTACACTAATACTTTCCTTTTTGCCAGACCTTTCAGAAGACATCAAACCTAAAGACGAAAATAAAATTTGAAAATCGTATAGATTATTTTGTCCCTACAGGACATTTTATAAGAGTTACTTCAATGATCCCGCTAGGGATCAAATATGTGTAGAAATCAAATAGAAGAATGAGATGAGTCCCGTAGGGACGAAATATTTTTTAATTAACCGCGTCTAATTTCTTTTTAACCTCAGCAACCACTTTTTTCTGGTTATCAATCTCAGTTTTTTTCTTGGCTTGAGCCTCTTCGTTCTTCTTTATATCGTCTTCGGCTTTTTTAATTTTCTTTTTGTTATCCTCAATATCCTCTTTCGAATTCTTTTTATCCTTTTCAAGATCTTTTAACTGATCTTCTAATTTCTCTAATATTTTTTTGGACGACTTGGCTTGTTCGCTTACCGCACCAGAACTGGCATCAACCACCTTCTTTTGAATGTGCACCTCCCCTTTTTTCTTTTCTATCTCACCGTCTTTTTCAACTACTTCTTTTTCGGCTTTGGTTATTTTCTTTTTGTAATCTTCAATATCTTCTTTTAAATTTTTATTATCTTTTTCAAGATCCTTCTGATCATCTTCTAATTTTTCCTGTTGTTTTTCTGCAGCTTTAACCGCTGCAGTAATTGGTTCTTTGGTCATTTTAATGGCAAAATCCTTCATCATTTTTTCAATGAATTTGATCTTGTCATTATCCGAAGAAGTTAAATAGGTTCCTCCAAGATCAACGGCTGTGCTCATTTTTACGGTCCTGGCTTTTTTATCTTCTTCAAATTTTGTGTATATATCCACTGGGTTATTGCCCCATTCTTTTATTAAAATATTATCTCCAAAAACTTCGTTATCGCTATCTTTTACTTTTTCGTATTTAAAATCTTTTAATACTTTTTTCCATTCACTTACTGCATCATCTGCGGTATTTTCATAAATAGTTGTAGTCAACGCATATTGGCTACCGGTGCTAAATTTTTCGTTACCGCTCTTTACGCTTATAGATTGTGAAAAAGTAAGGCCCGCAAAACATATTGCCGAAATAGTAAGTAGTTTTTTCATAGTAATAGTTTTAAAGGGTTATTCAATATCCCAAACGCTTTTGCGCTTGCGCGATTTAAATGGTTTAAAATAATTTTTGTGTTCTAGAATAAAAGCCATAATAAAATAAATAATTATGGGGCTTCCGAATGTAAAAAAAGACAGATAGATAAAATACATCCGCACTTTGGTTGTTCTAATGCCAAGTAATTTGCCCCACCATTCGCAAACACCAAAAGCTTGTTGTTCAAACCACTGTACTATTTTACGGATCATATTACAAAAATATAAAAAATTAAGCTCACTTCAACAACGAAGCCGCCACGCCACAATTTAAACAGGCTTTTTTACTACAATAGTTATCATAGAGGTTAATTGCAGCCTGACTATCAGCAGCGTTTTTTAACACCGATCTTTTTTCTTCGAACAATTTGGTTTTAGTATTTTTCTCAAAATCGCAGTTATTTAACAACTCAAGAGCCAGATCGGTCATTTCGGGCTTTGAGGTTCTTTTAGAATAAAAGAAATAAAAAGGCGCAAAAGTATTAATTATCAAATTTTCAATCGAATTCAGACCAAGTGTAAGGTCTTTAGAAGTTACTTTTCCATCCATATTATAATGGTTCTTCCAATAACCTTCCAAATTTATTTTTAAGGCCAGAACAATTTCTTCGTAATTAGTAAAATCGTAAGGCGCAATAAATAAACCGGGTTTTGTATTTACCAATTTAGCAAACTGTGCTAAACGAATAGTCGGAAAATTTGCCGGTCGCAACTTAGAAAATTTAAAGATCTCTTTATTTAAAGGAATTATGCGGTATTTATTTTTTAAATAATCAAACTCGTTTTGCAATTGCAAGATATATTTGTCTTCAAATTGGTTTTCCAGCAATCCACAGGTTCCCAACAACAAAGCTTCTAACTGTAAAAGATTATCTGAATGTTTTAATAAAATGGTAATCGGCAAATTTTTTGCCAGTAATTCAAATGGTAAAGAGTTTACTTTAAAACCAAAATTGCGCAATAATAAAAAATAAAATGTTTGGGTGTAATCGCCGGCAACCGACTTAAAATAATTTTCTATCGCATTTACCTTCCCTTCCAAACGTTCAAGGGTCATACGCTCCAGCCAGGTAATAAATTTAAAATCGTTTAACCCTGCGAGCTGATTATGACAGGCAATTTTTGTTTTAGCTGAATTAAGTTGATTGTATGTTGCTAATGTACTTTCTGCAATTAAACTTTTTAATTCCAACACCTCAACGTTATTGATCTTGTTCTGTTCAAGGTCAGCATCGTGTTCATAAACCACATGCAAAATAATATTATCATAATTTTTATCCTGCTGATGTTTGTGTTTTAACCAATCGCTGGTTTTAATATGTACTTCAATATTACCAACCAACACCACATCGTCAACTTTTATTTGCGCGTTAAAAAAATCGGGGCCTGAATCTTTATTTAATTCGCCATTTTTTAAAACAACTATCTCTTTACCCTTTGTAGTAACAAAAGGCAAAGGCTTAAAAATTTTATACTGCCATAAGAACTGTAAAAGATCCTCATTAAATTTAAGCATAACCCCTTATTTTGTAAACTATAAAGCCAAGCCATTCATGAATTAACATTTGCAAAGAAAATAATGCATCAGGATTGGGAATAAATAAATGATCAAAAGTAAACCGTCTTAACCCACTAACCCTGTTTGTTAGATAAGGCGTGAGATTTGTAAAACCGGCTTTTTTAAATACAGCCATTGCTCTTGGCATGTGGTAAGCAGAGGTAACCAATAAAAAATTGCCTTTTAATTTTAAACTATCTAACATTTTTTTTGTGTAAACCGCATTTTCGTAAGTGTTCTTACTTTCTGTTTCAATAATTACAGCGCTATCGGGAATATTAATTTCTCTTAAGTATTTTTGCACATAGATCCCTTCTTTTTTTTCAGGAAACTCAATACTGCCGCTTCCTCCGGTAAAAATAATTTTTTTAACCCTGCCATTATAGTACATAGGAAATATTTGGAACAACCTATCACCTCCCCAGCCAAAACTGAGTTTTTTCAGGCGCACATCTACATTGCCTATTCCTCCTAAAATTATGGCGCCATCGTATTTTGTTGTCATAAGATCGTAGTCAGGCGTAACAGGTTCGTATTGACGGAAACATTCGTCAACAATAAAAGAATTACTGCAAACGAATAAGACCATAATTGCGGCTATTCGTAATTTTTTAGCGCGGCCTTCTACTTTGGTTTTAAAAGAATAAAGCAGCAAAATAAACACCCATACCAGAGGAGAAATTATAAAACCAAGTAGCTTTGACAGGTAAAAAAACATAAGTCTAAGATAATAACAAACTAAAACATTTAAAGGATATTTTACAACATGAATATTGATTATCTTTAACCACAACAATTTGAATTTTTACAATAAAATGAAAAAGATCTTAGTAGCAAACCGTGGCGAAATTGCATTACGTATTATGCGCAGCGCCCGCGAAATGGGAATTAAAACCGTTGCCATTTTTTCTGAAGCGGATAGAAATGCGCTTTTTGTGAGGTATGCCGATGAGGCCGTTTGTGTTGGTCCACCGCCAAGTGCCCAATCTTATTTACAGGGCGATAAAATTATTGCTATTTGTAAAGAATTAGGCGTTGATGGCATTCATCCCGGTTACGGATTTTTAAGTGAGAATGCCGATTTTGCACGGAAAGTAAAAAAAGCGGGTATTACGTTTATAGGTCCAAGTGCCGAGAGTATGGATCTTATGGGCGATAAGCTCAGTGCCAAAGCCACGGCAAAAAAATACAAAGTACCTATGATCCCCGGCTCTGAAGGAGCCATTAGCGACCTGAAAGAAGCTGTTAAAGTTGCTAAAGAAGTTGGTTTTCCTTTATTGATAAAGGCCAGCGCCGGTGGTGGTGGAAAAGGCATGCGTTTAGTTGAAAAAGAAAGTGAGATAGAAGAACAAATGAAAATGGCCATAAGCGAGGCTATATCGGCCTTTGGTAATGGTGCTGTTTTTATTGAAAAATATGCCAGTCGCCCGCGACATATAGAGATACAGCTATTGGCCGATAACCATGGTAATTGCGTTTATTTGTTTGAAAGAGAGTGCAGTATCCAGCGTCGCCACCAAAAATTGATAGAAGAAGCGCCCAGCAGCGTATTATCTCCTGAATTGCGTGCAAAAATGGGCAAATGCGCTGTAGATGTTGCCAAGGCCTGCAATTATAGTGGCGCGGGAACAGTTGAGTTTTTATTAGACGCTGATCTTAATTTCTATTTTTTAGAAATGAACACCCGTTTACAGGTAGAACATCCTGTTTCGGAATTAATAACTGGGTTAGACCTTGTTAAAGAACAAATAAAAGTTGCGCGAAACGAAAAATTAAGCTTTACACAGGAAGATCTTAAAATTAACGGCCATGCCCTGGAAGTAAGGGTGTGTGCAGAAGACCCAATGAATAATTTTTTACCGGACATTGGTAAACTGGTAGTTTATAAAACACCAAGTGGCCCTGGAGTACGTGTGGATGATGGTTTTGAAGAAGGCATGGATATTCCTATCTACTACGATCCAATGATCTCAAAATTAATTGTGCATGGAAAAGACAGAACCGAAGCCATTGAAAAAATGCTTCGCGCTATTGATGATTATACAATAATTGGTGTTGAAACAACGTTAGACTTTTGTAAATTTGTTTTAAAGCATGAAGCTTTTGTGAGTGGTAACTTTGACACGGGGTTTATTGCAAAATATTTTACACCCGAGGTCTTAAATGTTAAAAACGAAGAGTACGCCGAATTAGCGGCTATTGCAGGTTCTATAATTTTTGAAGGTAATAAGACTAAACAGGCCGGATCGGGTGAAAACCCTGTTAAAAAAAGCCAATGGAAAACAAACAGGCTAAATTAAGAGCCTATTGAAAATTATAAGGAAATTTTAACATGCTTTGGTATGCAACTTGTAGGTTACCTTTAACGTACAAGATAATAAAGGATTAGATGAGCAGTTATTTTTTAAAATATTCTTTCAATAATTCATTTTTAAAAACAATGGCCTTTATTATTATAGGCCTTACCTCATCTTCTTATAAATCTCAAACAAACACGCAAGACTTTACCGTTCCACCAAAAGTGGGTTTCCGTTGCAGGGCCGAGATAGTAAATGGCGATACCCTTCCTTTAGTGCTTTTAAATACTGTTTATGTTTGTACTGAATATGTTTATAGAACTCCCCGCCAATACGAGCAATGGACAAGAACAAAACACAATGTAAAAAAAGTATACCCATACGCCATCTTGGCTGCCGCAAAGCTTAAAGAATATGATAAAGCCCTTGAAAAAATGCAGGATGAAGATCTGAAGAAAGCATTTTTAAAAGTATGCGAAAAAGATCTTAGAAGTGAATTTGAGGATGAATTAAAGAACTTAACAGTTTCGCAGGGAAAAGTATTAATGAAGCTGATCGACCGCGAATCAGGTAAAACAACTTATGATGTGGTAAAACAGCTCAGGGGTAGTTTCCAGGCGGCTATGTGGCAAACCCTGGCCCGTTTATTTGGGAATAACATGAAAACCGAATACGATGCCCGGGTGGAGGATATAATGATAGAACGCGCTATTAAGCTAGTTGAGAACGGGCAGTTTTAAACATTACCACGTTATTAAGAATGGGTTGTAAAGAAAAATTTTATATAAGGGTAAGCCACATTTAAAAATTTTATTATTTTCGCTATATGTATAGATTATTAATTATTGCTTTACTTTTTGTGTCATTTGCAATGAATGGCCAAACAAAGACAAAAACAAAGACAAAAACTAAAACAAAGGTTGCCAAGGTAGATTCTACCGGCGCCGAAATTGAGGAAGAAAAAACCCCGGAAGAGTTGCTGGAGCTAACGCTGCCTCTAGAAACAGAGATTGACCCGATTACGGGTAAAAAAGTTTTTTATAAGGAAAGAAAACTTAGAAATGACTCTTTAAGAAATGCTTTGCGTTTAGAACAAAGAAAGAAAAAAATGTCGTTTTGGGTTAAAACAACCTACCCTAATCCAAAACTTAAAACAAAACAACCACCCATTCAATTATGCATTAACATTGCCAATAAGGACACTAACCTAACCTATTGTGTTAATGATTCTATTTGCAGAGACCCTGAAATTAAAAAAGTGCTTTTTGAAAAAGTTGTTGGCGATACAACTTATATGTTGATCTTTATACAGGCTTTCACTAAGTCTAAATCTGATGGCGGCGTTTGTAATGCTGGTAAAGAGCAAAAATTATATTTTGTAAGATGGCACCCAAAAACAAACGTTGCAAAATGGAAATTAAAGAATATTAATTCTTGCATTAAAACCATTACCAATATGACCAAGGAAAAGCTCACTGATTGGGATAAAACCTCGGTTTTAGCGGTAAGTTACCACAGGGGCTCTACTTTTTACGATATCAAATTTGATCCTCAACAGCCGCAAAAAGGCTTCCAGACAGATGGAGCCGCGGGCGCGGGTGGCGAATAGATCGAAAGCTCTATTATATTAAATTTTAATTTTTCGAAAAAAATAAGCATATTTAACCTGTTTGAATCCCGGGTTAAAAATACTGCTGCAACCGATCGCATTTATTTACGGCTTAATTACCTTATTAAGGAACCGTTTGTACGACGGGCACTTTTTAAAAGTCACCAAATTTGATGTTCACACTATTGGTGTGGGCAATTTATCTGTTGGGGGCGCTGGAAAAACGCCTCTTGTAGAATATTTAATTCGTTTATTGCGCCAGGAAGAACCAAAACTAGCAACACTTAGTCGCGGATACAAAAGAAAAACTTCCGGATTTTTATTGGCCGATGAAAATAGTACTGCCGAAGATATTGGTGACGAAC
>JAUXSA010000078.1 GCA_030681615.1 Bacteroidota bacterium | reverse complement strand
CCAATGCTTTTTATTAGTGCGGCAATGGCACTCATTGCACTTGTTGCAGCGGCAACGGCTGCGCTTGTTACTACGCCTAATCCTTCTAAACCTTCTACTTGTCCTATTTCGGAATTGTACGTTTCAATCCCTAATATTTGTCGTACATGGTTTTGTTGGGTGTAGTCGTTATAATCTATCGCACCTAATCCTGCAACTTGTTTATCCCTGTTACCTTTTCCTGTTAAAATGCTTGCTTTAAAGTTTTCGATCTTACCGCCTGCGCCAAAGAATATTTTTTCCAAACGCTCCCTGATAGCGGTGAGGCGGCTAATCTTAGCCGGATCAAAATTTTGTGCTTGTACCTGTGCCGGACTTAAATATGAGAAGCGTAAATTCTCAGCAACTTTTAAAAGATTTGTTTTTAATGCTGTTAAGACCCCAACTCTTAATAAAGCAGCAGCAGGGTTAACACGATTCACTGCATGAACGCCTTTCTTCACTGCCTGCACTACTTTAGAATTAGCTACTTTTTTTACAACGTTCTGTACCTTCTGAGTTATCTTTGCAGTCTGTACTTTTTTTACTGTGTTTTGAACCTTTGCTGCAACTTTTGTTGCCTGAACTTTTTTAACAGCAGCCTGCACTTTAGCTTTTAATTTGCCTTTGCCCAATTCACCAATATCATCACCTTCATAACCTTCTAAAAGATCATCAGCGTCTATACTTTGGCTTTTATTTACTGAACGGTCTTCGGGAATCCCGTTTAAAAATTGTAATTCCATGTTCTTATCTATTTTTTTTATGTAAGGAACTTCGTAGTTAAATCTTCGTGCTACACAATCAAGTGGTAATTCTTTATCACCGATCAAAATGGAGACAGGATAAATATGTTGATACCCACCTTCTGCCGTGTACATCGCTATTCGCAAAAAGACTTTGATTTTCAGGTTATATAAGATAGAGCAAATAAATACTGTAAAATCATCACAATCACCCGCACGGACAGCCCATGTATATTGCGGGCTTTGGATCTGCTCTTTGCCTGGTTCATCTTTTCTATAAGAGATATGGTCAAAAGCAAATTGCCAAACTCTTTTAGCAACTTCATATTCACTGCCGCCCGCCAATTCTTTTGCGATCAATTTTGTTTGATGCAAAGTTTTTTTAATTGCTTGCGGCAAAAATTTGATTGTATCCTCAAGCTTAGCGAAACGTTTTATAACAACGACTTCGCCTGTTGCTTTTGGAAAAAAACGATCATATTCTCGTCCACTTTTAATTTGCCTATTTGAGTTGTCTTCCATTTTAAAAAACTATTTCTTTTTTCATCGGATAGGCAACAATCGTTTTGTTTCCTGTATATTCTTTTAATCTCTCCGGTAAGGGGTCTTTCATCCCTAAAACCACCTTTACCAAAATTTTAACATCCAGAGTGACCTTAGTATTCTTGTCCTGAATTTTTTGCATAAGCTCTCCTGTTAAACTGGATAGGTTTAAATAACTTGCACTAATCAAAATGCTTTTTAAAGGGGCTGTACCAAAAGGCGGAATTGTTATAATTTGATCGCTCACATTTGAAGTGGCGATCTCTTTATCTTTATAATAAATACTTACAAAGGGTTGTAGTATGTTAATTTTTATATTGGAAGGATTTTTAATAACCGCTTGAATTGCAAAAACAACTTTACTGAAATCAATACTGTGGATTTTACCATTCAAATCAATTGTGATGTTTTGTAAACCATCAGTTTTTGATTTAAGTTTCCAACCGATTATTCCAATCGCAGATAAAGCAGCTATGATTCCAACCCAATTCATCTCTATTTATTTTTTTGTGAGTTATAAATAAATTTTTCAATTTTTTTTAATCTCTCTGCTAATCCGTCGATTTGCCTTTGAAAGATTTTTGTTAGGTTTTCAAAAACGGTTGTATGTGTGTAGAGTTCTGAATGAAGTTTGTTCACTCTTTCAACCATGTGTTTGAAATCTTTATGTAGATCTTTCAAAAAGTAACCGATCAGAATAAAAAGTAGCGAGATCAATCCTAGAAGGATGCTGTTAATGATGAGCAATATGTCTGTCGTATTCATTTTGTGATTGTTTCTTATACAAAGTTCGGTAGATTGTAATGGAAGAGTATGACGAGTGTAGAGTATAGTGGAGCTTTGGGGAGATTTGTAGATAATTGTAGAATAAAGTTGAATTTTTAAAATTCAACTTTATTCATTTCACAATTTTGTTGCGTAGATACCCCCACACGTAAGCGAAATCAAGCATTTCAAATTCGCAATATTCTTTGATTGTGATTTTTTTTACCTTCTTTTTCATTGCATCCCGAATTGCTAGGTGCTCCCTTGCAGCGCTTTTGTAACTATCGCTACCAATAAGTTTCATAAGATCCTTAATGGTTAAAAATATCCCGCCTTCCATAACTAAATTCTTATAGTGAAATAATCTAAAACGCTTTTCTTTCTTGGAGGACAGCATAATTCAACAATCGTGTCGATATAGGTTTCAGAAACAGAAATAACAATTGCCTTAATTAGAATATCACTACCAGTGCGATCGATTTCTTTTTTAAGAATTTCGTACTGACTTGGGTAATCATCTTTATTTATCTCAATCTTATTTCCACTTTTAAATTGTGATGAAAAATCACCATTAATACTGATGTTTTTCCATCCGGCATAATTTGAAATTAAAATTAGCCTGGGTCTTATTTTTGAGTTTTTCATAATGCTTTTTATTTATCTTGTTTGTCAGTCCTTTTAGATTTTTTTAAATATTCAACTGCATCATAATTACCCTCTTTTAGAAGAATATTTAAAACAACTATATATTGCCAGTGGAGAAGGTTTTCTGATTTGCTTAATAGCATTTCCCTGTGGTATTTTATTGCAACTTCATTCATTTCCTTGTCAAAAATTTCTTCAATATCTATGTCCGATAGTTCTTTTACAGCCCTTTTCAGTTTAACTGTAGTTATGTAGTTGCTAGGTTTAGCCCCAATTGTGCTAACTCTGTTGCCGTCAATCGACAGATGTCTATTGAACGATGAATGATTTTCAAATGTGTTATCCATGATTTCTATTTTTTTAGTGATTAGAATTTTCCTTTGAATTGAGGTAGGACTTAATTGACCAGAATGGAATAATCGTTTTACCAGATTCACCATCAAGAAATTTTGCGAATAATTTTTTTCTGATAATTAATTTTCTGACTGAGTTGTAATGGAGGCTTAACATGGTTGCTGCCTGTTGAATACTAAATGCCTTTACTTCTTCATCTCTCTCTTTAAGTTGTTTTATTTCGGCTCGTATTTGAGAAAGTTGTTTGAATAATTCTGTTAAGTCCGAAACCTTAACTGTTATTACGTCTTCCATATCTTTGAATTTTATACTTCAAATTTCCGACGATAAAAAGTTCGCTGCGTGTCACCCTGCGAAAGGTTGGGACATAAAAAAAGCCTTATTAACAGGCTTTGGGAAGGTTTAACGATAACTTTATTGATTTAGAACGATTGTTCCGCTTAGGTAATGACAGCTTCTTTGGAACAAAAAATAGTTATTGACAAGGTGAAAGTTCGCATGGTGACACGCTGCGAACTTTCCAAAACGATTTAGGGTTTGTAAAATAAAAAAAGTCACAATTTTTATTGTGACTTTAATTTAGATTAGTGGATCAGGTGGAGGAGGGAGCATTAAATATTGCCGGACAATATACTCTCGGTACTTTATCAGCCATACAAAAGAAGGTAAATGTATATAATAGCAGTTTTCGTGCGGTTGGTATTTGCCAATAATCATTCCTATGTATGCCATTTCTCCAATAAACTTTGAAGTAAAATGTCTTTCATTTTTTAAGAATGAATAAGTATCAATAAGTTCACTTGGGGTATACCAATTTTTTTCTTTATCATAAAATATCTCATATTTATACTTTAAATAGTGCGGTGTGTTTATAATGTCCTCATTATTTGAACCTTGTTTCATCAAATTATACTTAATATGTTGTTGGAGTATTTCAAAAGATTCTTGCAAAATTTCTATTTTCTTTGAGTTACGGTGATCTCTACCTCTCAAAAGAAAAGCGTCGTACAATTGAACTAACCTTTTTTCAGTAAGATTGTTTTTAAAGCAAAATTCATTATACCTATCGACAATGGTTTCAGGCAATAGCCAGACCGGTTCTTTAGAATACATAAAATGGGATAATTTACACTTATAATACTATAACGTATAAAAAGTGCTTTTAGTTTGGTGAATTGTACATTTGGTTGAGGGAACACTTTAAAACAGCCGATTTTTTAGATAACTGGTATTATTTTAAGAATATTTAATTTTTTATTTTGTATCTTTTTTATCATTCAGCGTTAAAGATCATTCTCAAATAATCTTAAAGCTTTTTATCTTACCCAGAAAATCGTCGTCTTTAAAAAAAATAGGCACCAAAGCCTGAATAGCGGTCGTAATATCGAAAATTGCGGTATTGATATGTTGATCCATTGGATTATCTTTTTTGTAGCTTTGTTGGCGAATCATGTGCGTAAAGGCACCCGAATGTTCCATCTTAGAAAACATAAAATAACCTTTGTATGCACTTATTAGCGCGAGGTTGTTTTTAGTGTGAAGGTTTAACATATCCCGAATAGAAACTGTTTTAAAACCTTTTGTGTTCAAATCCCTTTGAACTTCGGGCAGTAGATCTCCAAATAGGTCATTTAGAATTTGTAATTCTTCCTCTTTTTCTTTTTTAGGCAAAAGCCCTAGGCTTTCAAATTTTTGAAGATACATTAGATGAAATTTAATGTGATCCCTTTCTATTTCATAGGTTTTAATTTTAAGTGATTCATCGGCATTCTTGTCTTCCTCGGTTTCCCACATTAACCAATTTATCATGATAACGTCCGATAAACAACCTCGCAACAGCAGATAGAGGGAGTTTTTCAAATAATGATTGTGTTCCTGTGACATTATTTGAAGTAAATGTCCGACAGCCGAAAAATTTTCTACTGTTTTATCTAATAAGCCAAAAAGGAAGTGATGCTCATCTTTTTCAAAATCCAAACTTTTAACTTCGTCCAAATATCCCTTAAAATAAACTTGCGTGAAAATCTCGATTTGTTTGCCAATTTCATTCATACCTAAAATTACTAGAATTATAATATTATAGGCTTTTTTTCTCAGGCAATTAACCATTTAAACTATTAAAATCGGGGTGTTTATAAAATTAAGGTTAACGAGCTTTCCACATATCTGGCTACGGAATTTTTGCTTATCTTTGAGTATCTCAAATAACTAAAAATTGAAAATTGCACCCCCAATAACACCCCAAATTGATATAAAAGGACTTTTCCCCTTTGAAAACAAGCAAAGCGGGAGGGAGGTTCGATTCCCGTACGGGCTACAATAAGAGCAAAAAATCCCTCGCAAAGCGAGGGATTTTTATTTTCATGCATTTTTGAAGCATGAAAACTCGTTTTCACTGCGAAGTAGATGCATGAAAATAAAATCTTTCTTTCGGAAAGATTTTGCTATTTCAAAGGTGGAGCGAAGGGAACTGGCGAAGCCGAATCCCGTACATCTGATAAAAAGAAAGATTTTGCTATTTCAAAAGCATACTGAGGGAAGCGGCGAAGCTGAATCCCGTATTACGCAAGATGTGATTAGTTCAACATGTGCCTGAAAGTATCTTTATTGCTAAATCCCATTCTGTATTAAATGAGAAAAATTAATTAATTTTAAGGGTTAGATATTTTGTGAGATAGTTAAATGAGGTCTATTATTGTTTTACTGCTGCTTTTATTATTTTTCTCATGTAAAAAAGGACATGAGGTGGATTGTTTTAAATCAACCGGTACTGAAATAACTGAAGTGCGCTATCCCGGCATGTTTAGAAATATTGAAGTTAGAGACAATATTGAGGTAAATATCCGCCAGGGTAATGAGTATAGGGTAGACGTGATTGCTGGCAAAAATATGGTTAAAAATGTTACTACTGTTGTTACAGATACTACATTAAAAATAGGGAATTCTGCCACCTGCAATTTTGTTCGTGGCTATAAAAGAAAAATAGTTGTAAATATAACTATGCCCTATGTATCTAAAATATTCAATTATGGTGTAAATTCAATTATATTAGATGCTGGTTTTAACCAGGATTCAACACTTTATGTTAGAAATGAAAATACAGGAGACACATATATCAATGGAAAATTTAAGCTTGTTAATACTTCCTCTCACGGCGCCGGAGATATGTATTTAAGCGGCTCCTCAAAGATACTGCTGGTGTATTCTAACGGTACTAATTTTACGTTCGCCGAAAAGTTTACCGTAACAGACCAGATATTTATATCTAATTATAGTATTGGCGATGCTTACCTTAACCTGCAAGGAGTTACTGATTTTGGTTACTATATCTGGAAACAAGGGAATATTTTTTATTATGGTAACCCGCAATCCATTAATAATCTTGGTGCAGGAAAGGCTGACGGAAAAGGGCAGTTAATAAAAAAAG
This sequence comes from Bacteroidota bacterium, assembly GCA_030681615.1. Classification (GTDB taxonomy): domain Bacteria; phylum Bacteroidota; class Bacteroidia; order B-17B0; family Aurantibacillaceae; genus Aurantibacillus. Next base: position 5,890 of record JAUXSA010000078.1, on the reverse strand, counting down.
ATTAGGGCTATTACGATATTATTCTTTTCTATAAGCTGAAAAAACTATTTCCTTATTACCCCTCATAGCTTTTTTTGAAAAAATATTTACAATACCAGGCAATGCTTCGATCTCTGCTTTTTTGATATTAGCATCCTCTTCAGCAAATACATTTTCCCAAATAATTACATCTCCGGGGTTCATAAGCGAGATACTTTCCCTGGAAACCTTTTTATTTTTTGATTCATCAAAAGGATCAATATTCATACCGATACTTAGTTGCGGGTGATCATAAATAAACAAATGTTGCGTATCCTTTTTTTCTAAAAAATAATTGGAAACTTCATTTGCCAGTACCTGATCTTTACTTAATTGCATATCTTTTTGCCAATGCATAGCTGAAGGATTAGCCGTGAAAGGAAAAATAATAACGTAAGCAATTAATAAAATTCGTAAAACAAGGTTCGCTGTTTTTTTTGTTTGAAACAGGTATTCAGTTACAACGTTATATCCTTGCAAAGCAATGATAGCTATAATAGGTATTATACCAATAAGCACCCGTTTTAATCCATAAGAATTAAAGATCCCAAGATACCAGAACAGACTGTGCGCAAGGGTGAAGGCGCTGAAACCAAATAATAAAATAAAGACCTCTTCGGTTTGAGCTTTCTTTTTTAAAACTTTAACGCAAATTAAAATAAATCCTATCCAAAGCAGGATGTAAGAAGGAATTCCAACTACATTCATTAATTCTTCAACAAAATGTAAAATAGGCCCACTTCCATATGGGCTCGATAAACTTGCGTATGGAATTTTTGTGAATACCCATAATAGATCATGATAAACAAAATACCCGGCAATAGAAAAGAAGACCGACCCGGCTAGCAGGAAGGGTAATACCCGCCAGGCTTTTTTAATTATAAAGTACAAGGCAAAAACGCCAATAATAATTAAGCCTTCTGAACGAATATATGGAAGGAATGAAATAATAATACTTGCGGTAAGATATTTTTGATTTGCACAAAAGAAGATGGCAAGCACAGTAAACATTGCAAATAAAGGTTCTGTAAGTCCCGAAAAGGTAATAATGTAATTAAGTGGTGAAAACATCATTATTACAACTACCATAATTGCATTTTGCAATTTTAAACGCTCTGCCGTTTTATATGTGTAATACATTGTTATAAGCGAGATCGTTGAATTAAAGACCTTCATACCAGTAAAACCAAATTGCGCAAAAGGTGAAGCAAGTATAACATATACCGGCTTTGCCCAATGATCAAAAAATAGTTTTGGGTGGAGTGGGGCATATTTTGCAAATAAATAATGAACAATGCTATCCGCCTGATCGCAGGTACCGTTAAAGAAAATTATGGTCAAAATGCAAATAAATGCCTGGAGAATGAGAAGGTAATAGATAAGATTTTTTTTCTCCATAAATGGTAATACTTCTCTTTTAAAACTAAAAGTTGTTTTGATGATAAAAAACAAATTTAGAAAAAAAATGGGTTTTTTACTTAAACATCATCAAAACTGTTTTATTTGCATCATTAGCCTTAACACCCGAAGACTCATTATTAATTTACTCCAAACCGATGGTAATTTTACTTTTCCAAAATCACCTTTAGGCATTGCATCAAACGTAAATAACAATTTAGAGAAACTTTCAATTTGACGTTTTGCGATGTTTAGATCTACAAACTCTTCATTACGTTCGGCTAATAAATAAGACGGTGCTGTTACAAGCGCTACTGCCGGTATTTTGTTTTCGTATAACGGTTCGCCTTCTCCAAAATGAATAAGCGCGCTTGGCTTGAATACGTTTTCTGTATTATCGCTTACACCTTTCCATGTTTTCCTTACCAGGATATTTAGTTCGGTTGTTGTTGCATAAATGATCTCAGGCTCTGCTTTATTTGTCGCTTCGTATTTACCCGAGCTGTTTTCTTTAAATTCGCGCGCTCCTAAATGTTCAATTACCAAAGCGCCAACCGCTTTAGCTTCATTTTTATTTCCTCTCCAAAGTTCCGGATGGTTTTTTAACCATGCTGTTGAGGCCTGGCCATGATCTGTTACTGCGGGAATATGCATGTGTCCGGTAATAAAAGCAAATACAATTGTCCGCTCATTTAGTTGCTTCATTGCCTGCTCAGCCAATTTAAGCAAACCAAGATGTCCATTTTCTTCTGCAATATTTACACCGTCACTATGAGTGCTTACTATAATCGTTTCATCGGTTCGTTTTCCTTTAACAACTGCCCAAATGGTTTCTGTTTTACAATTAGTTTCGAGTAACGCGTTTAATGTAAAATTTGCATCGCGTGTTTCTTTTGCTGCAGAAATAATTCTGTTACCACTTTCACCCGCAACCCATACTGCTGGTATATCCTGATAAGGAAATGTAAAAGGAAGATACTGGCTTTTTGCACCTTCTTCTGAAAGCCCTTTCCAAACAGCTATAACAGCTAATACGCCTGCCCTTTTAGCTTTACGTAATTTTGGTCCAAGGGCCATTGCAGATAGCAATGGATTTTTTATTGCCCCTTCGATCTTTGTAGTATCCCAGGATGAAATCAATAAATTAACGGGGACTTCAATATGAGAAACTTCAAATACAGCTATTGCTCCTTTGGCTTTTTTCCAGTGTTTATTTTTATTACCCTTAACACGAATTAATTTTCCTTTAAATCCATCCGGCCCTGTTTGTCCGGAATAAGGAAATACCGAACTTATTGGAATGCTTTTTCCATCAATATTAAGGCTTACAGCATCTTTTTTTTGTACTTCCCATCTTGTAAAATTATGAGTATCGCGATGTACAGTTAAACCTATGCCAGTTAATTTTTCTGCAACCCGTTCGATCAATTTTTTATGCGCAATAGAACCTGTAGGCCTTGTTCCATGGCTTACTAAATAATTGTGCTCTTCTTCGATCGAGATAACAGACAATGAGAATTAATTATTTTTTGTTATTACTTAATAAATGATAGATAAAGATAATAAAATGTGTACTTAGTTCTCGCATTTTATTTGTGGTACATTAATTAAAAAACAAATAAAAAAAATACTTATAATTATCGGATCGGCTTTTGTTACTGGATTTTTTGAGTCCTGCCAGTCAAACGAATACAAGAATGTGGGTGAGGAACAATATCCAATTACTGATACCACAGATAAGCTGGAATATAAAAATACGCCACATCCCGACTCGGTTAAAAGTATTGACGCGCCAAATTAAACAGATGAGTGCGTTGTAAGGTATTTTAGAATAGCGGAAGAATTATTTTAAGTAAATTAATTTCACGGGTTTTTTTGCCCTTGGCACTACAGATGTTGTAACAGGTGTTGCTGGAGTTGGTTTGGCGACAAGGCTATCGATAGCTGAAACTGAATTTGTTGAAGGAATACTTATACTCTTGCCAACCTGCATATCTATCTTAGGATTGTGACTACGTTTACAACGGGTTAAATAGATGATGGCGAAAACTATAAACCAGGCCGTAAAAAATATTCTAATTATTTTGAAAAGCTCCATTTTACTTAATTTTAAGTGATCGAAAATTAAAGCGACTGATCTATAGTGGAGCAAAAGTAAGCGAATCCTGCTTGCACTTTGTCCTTTACGGCCGTTTCCAATTTTCGCTACTATGTTAATTTCAAGTTTAATGCCAGTAAAATGCTGTAATTTGAGAGGTTTATGAAGATTTATTTCCTCTTTACTGTAGATATTATTACCTTATTAACTGTACTCGCTTGGGGCAATACATTCCATCCAATATTCCATTATTTTTTTAATGGTATGTTCAAGTTTTTCAAAACTGTGTGGTTTAATAAAAAATCCCTGAACCGATAATGCATAAGCATCTATTACCGATTGTTTGGTAGAGGTAGTTGTGAAAAATAAATAAGGAATACATTTTACGTGTAACATCTCATTGGTATGCACTTTTGATCTGAGTTCAAAACCATTGATCTTTGGCATATTAATATCCGAAAGGATAAGAAACGGAATGATATCCGTTTTATTCAGATACTCAAGCGCTGCATTTCCATCTTTAAAAAAAACAATATCATTTCTATAATTTAGCTTTTTAAATATTTCATTAAACATGTATTGGTCATCTTCATCATCTTCTATTACTACTACTGGTCCGTTTTTGTTCATATATCTTTATTTTAAAAAGCTTCAACCTAATTATAGGTTGAAGCTTTTGTTATTAATTGTTTTTTATTATTGTGAGATCAATCTTCCGGTCTGAACGATCTTATTATTATCAAGGATCTTATAAAAATAAATTCCTGAAGCAAGATCTTTTATCTCAACCGTTGTTATTTGTTTTGTAATAGCTGTTGTCATTACTAACTCACCAAGAACGTTAAACATTCTCATTTCGGTAGAATTACTTAATTCAATATCAGCTACTTTAATATTTAAAGATGTTGTAAACGGATTTGGATATATTTTTACAACCGAGCTTGTAACGTTATACGAAGGCATACCAACCGATGCGCAAGTGGAAGCTGTTGCATAAGCAACTGCTGTTATTGCTGTAGAGGTTAATGCACCATTAGTGGTAAGTAATCTGCCTTCAATGTTAACACCTGTGTTTATTGCTCCTAACGCGCCATTATGACAAATGATCGTTCCTTTAAATTGAGAGTAATTGTTTAAGTTTACGGCACCTTCAATTTTCCAAAACACATTTTTTGCCTGTGTTCCGTTAATTAACAATACTTTTGCGTATGTGCTTGTAGATATAGCGCCATTTATTTTGATAACAAACACAGCGTTAGAATTTCCTTGTGCATTTAAATAAAGAGAATCGGTAAATACTGTTGCAGCGTCTAAAAGATATGTATGTGGTGTTAATACAAGTCCGTTACCAAATTGTGCCGGATATAATAATTCAATATCATCTGTTAAGCCATTAAGATAATTATACGCAACCATAAGATCGGTTGCACACTGTGCTGTCGAACCGTCCGGAACCAAGTGAAGGGTACCATTTATATTTCCTGCATTAAAACCAGTTGGCGAACTACTGTTACTTCCAACATCACCTGTAACTGTAGTTACACCAGTGTTTGAAACTGCGCCATTACTAGAGAATATGGCATAACAACCAGCTATACCAAGTACCGGGGCAGCAGGACCTGTTAATACAGGGCTACCACATCCAATTGGGGTGTAAGCAAATAATCCGTCAAGCGTAACTGCACCTGCAGTAGAAAGTGCTCTTCCTTCAAGTGTATCGCCAGTATTCATGTTAATGGCTGCATTGTTTGCAATAACGGTTCCTTTCATACTTGTTCCAGGAGCCATGCTTACCAAACCTTCAACTTTCCAAAAAACATTACATGCTTTTGCGCCGTTGATTAATTTAATTCTTGAACCAGCGTTGGTAGATAAGGGCCCCTGGATCTTAAAAATAAATACTGAGTTAGCATTATTCTGACCATTTAATATTAACTCTAAGTTAAGTGTTGCAGCTGCACCAATAGAATACACACCCGGTACAAGTGTTGTTCCATTACCTAATAAAGGAGCAGGGAAAAAAGTTGCAACTGTTGCATTAAGTTGGTTGTATGCAATTAATAGATCGGCAGAAGCTTGTGCGCTAACCCCATCACCATCATGCATGTTTCCGTTCACATTTCCAAAACCCGTGCTCGAACCATTATTGGTTCCAACTTTGCCTGTAATTTGTGAAATGCCGTTATTAGTTACGGCTCCATTTGTAGAGAATAAAACAAAATTAGCGGCCGTACCCAAAGTAGGGGCCTGCGCTAATGTAATAAATGGTAAAGATAAAAGAGTAACCAGGGTTACTGTAGAAAGTAATTTAATTTTCATGTTGTTTTTTTTAAGTTTATATTTTTTTGTAGGATAATTTTATTTGAACTCAGATAT
>JAUXSA010000054.1 GCA_030681615.1 Bacteroidota bacterium | reverse complement strand
TTTCTTTTTTAAAACTTTCTGAATTCTCAATAAAAGCTACCAGTTATAAGTTTGTTTCCAGTGAATTCTAGTTTTATCTTTTTTTTAGATATATCATAAGATAGTTTTGAGTAAAAATATATTCAAAATGAAACCACTTTTCAAAATCTGTTTTCTGATGTGCGCATCAACTTGTGTAATAGCCCAAAACCCTTTAACAGGTAATGGCGCTGGAAATATTAATAACGGCCCTGTTCCAAGGTTTAACAATACAAACAACCTAGTTCCCTCGAACATATATCAGGGAGCTGCACCAAATAGTAATGTTGGTATTGGAATAGCCTTACCTGCCGCACCATTGCATTTGGTATTTAATAATACCCAAAATACTGGTGTTAGGGTAGATCAACAATCAAATGCTGCAAGCGCTTTAATATTAAATCATACAAATACCGGTGCGGGTGGAAAAAACTGGCAGCTATGGTCAACTGGACCTGGCAATCCCGAGGGCGTTGGCAATTTCTTAATTAGAGACAATACAGCTGCGCAAAATAGATTTTTTATAAGCGGGTTAACCGGGAAAGTAGGTATTGGAACAATTTCTCCTACTCGTTTATTAGATGTAAATGGAGATGCCAATATTACTTCAAATATTTACTCAGCGGGCAACTTAGAGGTTATTAATTCAGTACCAGGCCCATCTGGGGGTAGAATTTATGCTGGAAATGCAAAAAGCATTCACGCTGCAGCTTCAATAAACGCATATAATACGGTTGGCGGTTATGCTCTGTTCGTTGAAACTAATAATGCAAATCCAAATCTGTGTAATGCTGTGTTTGCGGTTAACCATACTACAACGAGGGCATTAACGGTTATTGATCCAACGATTCCTGGCCCCGCTCCGATAGGTGCCTTAGAATATTTTACCGTGTTTGGAGATGGTAGTACCCACATGGGAAAAAATGTGCAAATCGGTTTTCCTAGCCCATTAATTCAAGATGCAAATACTTCCTTAAATATTGAAACGCTTGGCCAAAATGGAATCAATCTCAAAACATGGAATAATGCCGCAAAAATAATTACTTTAAATAATACCAATTTTTCTAGCGATCCGTTTACTTTATATGGCGAAGGTTATGCTCACTTGGCCAATTGTATGCAGCTAGGTTTTTCTTCTAATGTTATACAAAGGAATGATATTTTGATGAACATCAATGCTATAAATAAAATGGGTATATCGTCGCTAACAAATCACTCTGGTGATGGCGGATATAATACTCTAATTACGGTTAACCGAGCCCTTACAAAAGCTTTGGTCGTTGTGGGTCCTGGTTTAGGTCCTACAGGATCTGGAGAAAATTTTGTTGTAAATGGAAATGGGAGAACAATGATAGCGGCGCAAACTGACGCACAAGAGGCCTTTGTTGTTCTTGATAAATCAACCTTTTGGAACAATTTTACAATTATGGGTGATGGAAAGACATACATTGGAAAAGAAAAAGTAATAGCAAGTCGCCCTAACTCCATGCTAACTGTCGCTGGAGAAGTTGACTGTAAGTCTTTATATGTATTAAAACCAGCCACTTGGTCGGATTACGTTTTCGATAAAAAATATAAATTGACTGACCTTACCACCGTTGAAAATTATATTAAGGAAAATAATCACTTGCCAGGCGTTCCAAGTGAAAAGGATGTTTTAGAAAACGGTTATGATGTAAATAAAGCCGATGCTGTGCTTCTTGCAAAAATTGAAGAACTTTATTTATACATCATCAAGCAGGATAAAGAAATACAAGAACTTAAATCTAAAATAAAGTAGTATGAGGCATTACATTTTATTACTGTTTTTGGGGATTGCTTTAAGAGGCACATCACAACCTCCATACAAATTATCTAGAGCCGATGATAATGGTGGAGGAAAGAATACTTGGGCTAAAACTGATTGTGAAAGCAGAGTTAAAGTTGTCGACGAAAGACCTTCGGATTGTGGTATTGGATCGCAGTATTCAGTATTATACCCAGTGATTGTAGAGGACTTTAATTACAAAAATGAGTTGCCTAATAATTGGTCTTTTAATCTTGGAGGTGGAGATGATAATTATGATAGTAAACCTGGGGCGGGTTTCATATGGGTGGGAAGCACAGAAGAAGCATTTGCTAATAACGTTGAAGTTAGTGGAGGAAAAATCCATCTTAAATTTAAAAAGGAGCCAAAAACTCAAATGCCAAGTCCTATAGGTCCTCGGGATTATTATTTTACCGGAGCATTCCTAAAGAATCTATCAGGTTTAAAACCAGGAGTATTTATATCTGACATTAAATTGCCAGACTGTCCCTATTTTTGGCCGGCTTATTGGTTAAGAGGAGATGTAGGAAACAAACAGGAAATTGATATTTTTGAATTTTGGGACGGAAACACAAACGACAATGGAATTTGTGATGAGAAATATCATCAGATGCGAACTACAATTCATGGTATGCCCGATAACGATTGCAGGAGAAACAGAAGGAGGCTAATGGCCCCTGATTTCTTTGATAATATGCATAAATATCAATGTACATGGACTGATTTCAGAATAGATTTTATCCTCGACCAACAATTAAGTTCCTACGCAAATAAATATTACCAAGGTTATTATTCAGCCCCTACTTGCCCAAATCAGGCTGAAAGTGGAATTCCTGATCTTTCCCATGGATGTACAACAATGCAAAATCTACAGGGTTGTAACATCACAAATCCGTTTAATTCTTCAGATTGCTGGGAATCCAATAAAGTTGATAAGGATGAAGGTTGGCCACTCTCGAGTGTTCCTATGAGTTTTAGAATCACTAATTCCATAATTCACTCGGGGAATGCAGAAGCCCTGAATAACGAATGGTCCAATTTTTCAGACGGAAATGGTGAGATCACCATTGATATTGACAGAGTAGAAATTTGGCAACCCATAAATTGCTCTGTAAATAGAAATGTCCTTACTATTAATGATTTTTTATCACAAACAGGAAATACTAATTTCTTATCTGGCAATGATCTTAATTTAGGTTACACTGCAAGTTCTTCTGAATTTATTAGCGAAGCTAAATCTAATGCCAATAATTGGACGGATAGACCTATTCACTTATTAGCCACTAATGAAATAAAACTTACGGGTGCTAGTAATGTGATATTTGAAGAAGGAAGTCATTTAAGAGCCGTTATTATAGATTGTAATGGCATGGCATACAGTCAAAAATCTTCCGAACAAAATCCATCTTACGTTTCAATTAGTGATGAGGAAATAACTAATTTAGAATTAAAAGAGCTTTCTGAGAAATTCGCGAAAGATTCTTTAACTGCCATGAGCTACTGGAACCAGATGAAAGAAACTTATGGTGTAAACAAGAAATCTACTTCTAAAACAGATAATGGCGCTATAAATATTTATCCTAACCCAACTAATGATTACTTAAATCTAGACCTTGATGATGCGGATTTCTATGATCTTCAAAGAATCGAAATTATAAATACTCTTGGTCAAACCGTTAATATCGACAAATCTACAAATATTGATGTACGAGGCTTCTCAAAAGGGTATTACACAATTAAATTTTATTTTAGTTTTGGATATATTGTTGTTAAGTCGTTTGTAAAGACTTAGTTGTTTTCTAACTTGAACAAAAAGGGAAGCCTCAAAAACTTCCCTTTTTTATTTTCCATTTAAAAATACATTTGAGATCATTTATGCGTAAATATAAAAACTCAGCTTTGTTGATCTTTCTCGTAATTGCTCTTCAACTCACTTTGCTAAATATTCTTGCCTGGTATTTTAATATTCTTTCTTTTTTTTATTACTCTGTTCCATTCCTGGCAATGGTATTGGGCATGAAATATCTTTTAAATAATACTGGCTTCGAAAATACAGGGGCTGAACGCCAAAGCCCTTAGATTTAAAATCTCCAATCTAGATCCTAAACGCCCCATGTAGAGATAATTACCCAATTATGGGAATTATCTTAATAATAAACATGCCTTTTGTGCAATAAACGGTAGGTATGATATTTGCTTTTATAAATTGATCTATTTTCACTATGGCAAATTCTATCCCAAATTATTTTAAGGTTTCTATAATCATTTTAGGCCTACTTGGCTTTTTCTTTATTTTGTGGTTAGGACAAAGTATTCTTGTTCCTTTAACTTTTGCAGGTATTATTTCAATCCTGCTAAATCCTCTGGTAAATTTTTTTGTGGGTAAAGGTATTAACCGCGTTATTGCCATTTCTTTTGCCATTGTACTTTTATTGATCGTTATTTCCGGTATTTTATTATTTATAGGTTCGCAGGTAAGTATGTTCAGTGATTCGTGGCCGCAACTAAAATTAAAATTTAATGCCCTGCTGCACGATACTTTAAAATGGGTATCCGAAACTTTCAACATTGGTAAATCAAAAGTAAATGCCTGGATAAACGAGCGTAAGTCTGAAGGCTTGAACGATGCTGGCGGCATGATAGGCGATACTGTTAGCACAGTTACGGGCATGCTCATCAATATTTTATTATTGCCAGTATATATTTTTCTCTTCTTATTTTATAAACCACTTCTTCTTAATTTTGTGGCGCAGGTTTTTGCAACCGATAAACGTGCCGCAGTTGCCGAAGTTTTATTTAACACTAAAGCACTGATACAAAATTACCTTGTAGGTTTATTAATAGAAATGGTTATTGTTGCCACCATGAACTCTGTAGCACTTTTAATTATTGGTATTGATTATGCAATAATGCTCGGTGTAATTGGCGCTATCTTAAATCTCATTCCATATATTGGCGGCGTAGTTGCAATTTCTTTGCCTATGACAATGGCATTGATAACTGATACACCCTTTGACGCAGTATTGGTTTTAATTGCTTACCTGGTTATTCAGTTAATAGATAATAATTTTTTAGTACCAAAAATTGTTGCATCAAAAGTTAAGGTAAACGCCTTAGTCTCAATTGTGGTTGTATTAATTGGCGGTGCTTTATGGGGTGTTGCAGGTATGTTTCTTTCTATTCCAATAACCGCAATTTTAAAAGTAGTTTTTGATAAGATCCCGCACCTTAAACCTGTAGGTTTTTTAATTGGCGATACTATGCCACCTATTGGCAAAGCTATTTTCGATTTCCGCGAGATCCAGGCACGACTTACTCCTAAAAAGAAGATCAAAAAACCTAAAACAGAAGAGGCGAAGACCTCTAAAGTAGCCTAATACTAATAGAAAGATCCTTCTTTTTAATCTTTTTTAAGATTTCCCTCAAAATACTGTAACTTTTTTTATGGATATTTATTATAGATAGCATCTAAAGATAAATACCAATTTAAATTCATATCCCATGAAAAAAATATTACTTGCTTCAACCGTATTTATTGGACTTGCAAGCTCAACTTCTTTTGCGCAGTCTGTTGCTAACTTTAAAACCTACAAAACCCAGCCAGCTGGTAATTTCGATGTCCGCAACCTATTGCAAACACTGCTTGGCGAAGGAGTTGTGCTAAAAAGTTTCTCCATTACCAAGGCCTCGTCTGATGAAGCTTTTGGTTTTTTTGAGGATAAAAAAGCCGTTTTGGGTATGAAAAAAGGCTTAATTATGACAACAGGTGGTATAAACGGACTTTGCTCAGGCAATACTTCTGTTGGCATGTCAAATTACACCCATGCTAAAATGGAAAACCGGGGGCAAAAAACTGTTTCTGATAATACAAGTGTTGATCTTGAAAAAATATTACACGGCCAAAAAACGTTTGACGCCTGTGTTATTGAATTGGATATTGTGCCAACTGCCGATACGTTGAGTTTTAATTATGTGTTTGGTTCTGAAGAGTACGATGAATATGTTGGTTCGCAATATAACGATGCTTTTGCTTTTTTTATTACCGGTAAAGGTATTACAGGGGAAAAGAATTTAGCAGTAGTTCCGAATTCAGAAATTCCGGTAAGTGTAAATTCTATTAACGGTGGCGGTTCAAGATATTCGCGCACTGTGCCATCTAACCCAACTTATTTTGTAAGTAATGTGGCCGGTAATATTGCCATTGAATATGATGGTTTAACAAAATTAATGGAGATCCGTCAACCTGTAACCCCTTACGAAACTTACCATTTAAAAATGTGTATTGCCGATGTAAGCGATGATTCTTTTGACAGCGGTGTTTTTATTGAAGGACAAAGTTTTGTATCCTACGAAAAAAGTTACAACGTATTGTATGCCAAGAACAGTTCTGAAATTGACAAAGGCTACAAAACTTTATTGGATAATTTAGCCAAGTTGTATAAAGACAATAGCAAAGGAAAAATAATTATTACAGGTCATACCGATAATCAAGGTGCCGAAGAATTGAACCAGGAATTATCCTGCACGCGCGCAAATGGTGTGGTAGATTATTTAAAATCAAAAGGTGTTGATCCTTCACGCATAATTATGAATTGCAAAGGCGAAACTATGCCACGTGCTACCAACGAAACCGAAGAAGGTCAATTTTTGAACCGCCGTGTGCAATTAAAAATAAGCGGCTCGTTTGAAGAGTATACTAAAAAGAAAACAGAAGGTGTTATTGCAGAAGAGCAATCAAAATTATTAACTAATTACCCAAACCCTTTTGCAACCAGCACAACTATTGATGCTTATATTTTAGATGATGTAAAAAATGCGCAGGTTGTTATTTACGACATGACAGGTAAAATAATGAAAACTATTTTCTTGTTAGAGCGCGGAAAAACAAGCACAACATTTGATGGACAAAATTTAACCAACGGCACTTACCCTGCAACTTTAATTGTAGATGGTAAACCTGCAGGAAGTATTAAATTAGTTGTAGCTCATTAGGTAACACATGAAGGGGAATCCCGAAATGTGTTAGCTACGCGAGACAAAAGTCCGGAGGACTTTTGAGTGAGAATAAAATGACCATTCATCTGAAGCAATTTCAAAATACAAAGGAAAATTTAGATCAGAATTCTGCAAAAAAGTGCTGGCATAATTTTAGAAGTAATAAGACATTATTAACTTAAAAATAAAATTATGAAAAACTCGGGAAGCCTTATCGGGGCAGTAATATTAGGAGTAGCTGTTGGTGCTGCTATTGGCGTTTTAGTTGCACCTGCTAAAGGAACAGAAACAAGAAAAAAATTATTAGATGGAGCAAAAGATCTGGCAGATAATTTAATGAAAAAGATCTCTAAAGATAACCACGCACAGGAGCTAGAGGAAAGCCATTTTTATGAAAATGTAATATCCGATTCAAATCCAAAACATCAACTTACTTAATAGCAGTAGCCCCGAAAGGGGCTTTTTTATTGCTGGTATCAAATTTTCATGTACATATAAAATTAATAACATGGAAAAGAAATTGAGCGGAAAACTAGTTGCCATAATTGTTACGGATGGCTTTGAACAATCGGAGTTTGAACTACCAAAGCAGGCACTTGAAAAACAAGGGGCTAAAGTGGAGGTGATCTCTTTAAAAAAGGGAAAAATAAAAGCATGGAAAGACAAAGACTGGGGCGATGAATTTACAGTTGATGCAACTATTGAGGAAGTAAAAAGTGCAAATTATGACGCAGTTGTTTTACCCGGTGGCGTTATTAACCCCGATAAATTACGGGTGAATGATCATGTAGTGGATTTTCTTGCCGATTTTTTAGATGAAGGAAAACCTATTGCAGCAATTTGTCACGGCCCATGGACGTTAATTGAAACACATAATCTTGAAGGCCGCACAATGACCTCCTATCCTTCTATAAAGACCGATCTTATAAACGCAGGCGTAAAATGGGTAGATGAAGAAGTTGTTGTAGATCAGGGTTTGGTTACCAGTCGTAGTCCAAAAGATCTGCCAGCATTTTGCAAAAAAATGATAGAAGAGTTTGCCGAAAGCGTACACCATTAAAAACTAAACAATATGAAAAACAAAATAATTTATGTAACAGTCATCGCGGCATTTGTGTCCCTGGCATTTGCCTGCAGCGAAAATGGAAACACCGGCAACGGCACAATGGATACCGGTATCAAAGTTGGCTCAGGCGTTTCAGATTCATTAGATCCGGAAAAAGGAACTTACGATAACAGGTTTACCCCTGATGAAACTAAAAAAGACATTAGTAATCCTCATTAAAAAAATTCCCCCTTTGAAAAGGGGGTGGGGATTTTTTGCGCTTTAGCAAAATGAAGTCCGGAAATCCTTTAAAGACATGATAACCCCGAAAGAGATTTTTCTTTTTATTATTATTTTCGGCGTCACTTTTTCCTTGATGAAAAAGTAACCAAAAAATCAAGGCTTTCATAATATTTTGCTAAAAATCATTGTCATTCAAGCTGATGATTTAAGCGCTTCGCGAACAGCCAAAATCATCTTCCCACGTGCCCCCGCTTTTGAATGTCAAAGATTTTTTACGCAAAATCTTATTAGGCCGATACGCTGTGTGTGCTTACGCGGACAGATTTGCGGATGCAACTTTGCGGTTAGATGTTTGAGTTTTCAATCTTGATCTTTTGCAGAGATAGCTGCGAGCTAAGCTAGGCGCTTAGTTGATTAGGCACATAGAAAAGTGCTTAGCGAGGCAGCGGTTTTTCTTTCGCTGCTCTACGTCGCGAAAGAAAAAATCTCCTTCAAAAGATCAAATGCGTTTTGGTTACTTTTGCGCGCCAAAAGTGACGAAAAAAACATACAAGAATTTCTACTAAGGAGAAGAAGAAAGATTGTTAAGAAAAATTTGAGGACAACTCAGTCCGAAAGAGCTAAAGTTATTTTTAGCTAATACTGCTAAATATCTCTAAGATCTCTTTTTGGTATACATTACCAAAAGTAGTTAAACACCAAACTTTTAAAATTGTTTTTTCATCGGGTTTAACCCAGTTAATTGCTTTGGTTAATTCTTTACAAAAAAGCGTTCTGTCGAAACTCACTTTTTCTAAAATTTTTTTACTCAGGTCCAGCATAAAGATCTATCGTTAGTAACAATCAAACGTAAAAGTAATACAGATATTGTATGCTTTATTAGTCTTTAAGAAATGTTAACAGATGCTTAATGTTTTGGTGAACTAATACCGTTTAGATGCCTAAACAGCCACTTTTAGAAGTGTTTACATATAATAGCCCAATAGGAGTTTTTTGTTAAAAAAATAGTTTACAAAAAAGTTCTCAATATGAGAACTTTTTTATATATTTGTATTATAAAATAAAGTCACATTATCCGACCGCTGTTTTTGTGATAATTGAGTTTAATTTAATAATCGTTCATTAACATGCCGAAAAAAAATGAGAGTAATTGCAAGACCAAAACTAATAGCGTTTTGGAAAACACACCCGGAC
The DNA here is from genome assembly GCA_030681615.1 of Bacteroidota bacterium. Lineage (GTDB taxonomy): Bacteria > Bacteroidota > Bacteroidia > B-17B0 > Aurantibacillaceae > Aurantibacillus. The sequence goes on along the minus strand of JAUXSA010000054.1, from coordinate 874 downwards.
TCAGAGACCCCGCTTCGAATTTGGTTCAAAAAAATTGAACAATCCAAGTGGAAAAGTATCAATGATCTTAGAAAAGATTTTCCAACTGCTGATTATGTTGGAAATGATAGAGTGGTTTTTGATATTAAAGGGAACAAGTATCGCATTATAGTCCTTGTATTCTTTACAGGACAAAAAATGTATATTAGGTTCATAGGTACTCATGCGGAGTATGACAAGATCGACGCCAGAACGGCTTAAAGCATTTGGCCGGTAAGCAGAACACCGTAAGAATTGCAAAGAAATCAAGAACCGAATAGTTTAACCAATAAACAGAAATCTGAATAGAAATGAAAACCATTAAGCCAGTACGCACAAAAGCAGATTATAAGGCTGCCCTTGAAAGAATAGAAGAATTAATTGCTTCTAATCCTAAAAAGGGAACAGCGGCGTACGACGAGCTCGATATAATCGGCACGCTCGTATCTGCATACGAGGATATACATTATCCGATTGACGCACCTGACCCTGTTGAAGCGGTCAAGTATGCAATGGAGGAAGAAGGATTAAAACCCAAAGATCTTGTTGTGTACTTCGGCAGTAAAGGTAACGTCTCGGAATTCCTCAACTATAAACGAACATTATCTGTACGCACCATCAAAGCGTTGCATGATAAATTACGTTTACCTTACGAAGTATTATTTGCTTAATTAAAGAGCCCCGAAAGGGGCTTTTTTGTTTATGCACGGATTGCAAATCATTAGTGTTCGAAACCTTATGCATCACTAAATAAATGACTCATTTTGGATGGCTGTCCACCGCAAAGGATCACAATTTCTTTTATTATAGCTGACTCCAGATCATTGGCAAATTTGAGTTTGGGTATTTTATATCC
>JAUXSA010000051.1 GCA_030681615.1 Bacteroidota bacterium | reverse complement strand
AAACCATAGCGGCTGGCAACGTTTCCAAAACGCGTTTCAACAAATCGGGTTACGTCATTTAATCCTCCCCAATTGCTCCATGAACTAAAACCAGTCTCTATATTATTTACATTTACGCCGTTGATCATTATTAATTGGTTTTCTGCTAAGTACCCACGCATTCTGTAACGGCCAACACCAAATTGAAAACTTGAAAACTGAGTAAATACATCACGACTCGATTGTAGTAAAGCAGACACATCCTGCTGCTCAAGGTCGGTATCAACATCTCCACCAGAAGTGCTGAATATTGGAATGTTGAATTTTGATTGTGAGCTATCAATTTGCGTATCGCTAACAGTTGTTGAATCTGTTTGTGCAAAAACATTACCGGTAATTAATAGAACCAAACAAATTAAATTTCTGGCGGTTGTAAAATCTATCATCGAGCTAATTTATTAAATATTGTGTTATTTTAAATTATAATTGGAATGCAACTTATACCTACTTTCATCCTAATTATTTCTAACTATTATGAAGCGGTTTCGGGGCTATAAAGAGAAACTTTATAACGCCTCAAGGGTGATCACTTCTTACTAAATCGGGGCAAATATATAATTATTTATGTTTTAAATAGTTAGATAATTGTAAACAAAATATTACCAAAAGTTAAGTAGAATTTGTTAAAACGGTTTAAATATGAATCTAAAAAGAGGAAATATTCATTTAACATTTGAGCTGATTTTATTTACTACTTTTGGCTCTCTTAAAAACAAAACATGAAATTAAAATTTAAAATTCTTATTGTATTTATTGCATTTGCATCTTATACATATAGCCAGAAATTAGACAAGGATAAAAAATATTTTATATCGGCCATTGGATTTTGGAACGTTGAAAATTTGTATGATACATTAAATGATCAATGGAAAAACGATGAGGAGTTTACACCGTCAGGAAAGAATGTATGGAATGGATCGCGTTACCGCACAAAAATAGATCGTTTAGCCGAAGTCATCTCGCAAATGGCAACTGATGTTACCCCGGATGGACTTGCTATTTTAGGCTTATGTGAGATCGAGAATAAAGCGGTAGTGCAGGATCTCGTAAATTCACCACGCTTAAAAAAACGCAATTACCAGATCGTACATATTGAAGGGCCAGATAAACGAGGTGTTGACCCTTCTTTTATTTACAACCCTTCTTATTTTAAAGTTACTAAAGCAGTTTCATATCGTGTGGTTTTAGTAACAGATTCTACTCACCCAACGCGTGATATTTTAGTAGTGAGCGGTTCGTTTTTAGGCGAGTCGCTTACGGTGTTAGTTAATCACTGGCCTTCGCGTGCAGGTGGTGGCGAGCTGGCAACCAGACCAAACAGAAATGGCGCAGCAAAAGTAGCTAAACATATTATTGATAGCATTACTAAAGCAGACCCTAAAACCAAAATTACAATTGTTGGCGATTTTAATGACGATCCCATTAACGTATGTATTAAGGATACATTAAATACCAATGGCGATTTTACTAAATGCAAAGAAGGCCAATTGTATAATCCAATGGAAAAACCTTTTAAAGATGGTGTGGGTACTTTAGCCTGGCGTGATAGCTGGAATTTATTTGATCAAATAATATTAAATAAGCCCTGGTTTCCAAATAAATATGAGACATGGCAATATTATGCCGTGCGCGTTTTTAATAAAGAATATTTAAAAAGCGATTTTGGTAATTTTAAGGGCTATCCTTTCAGAACATATAGTGGAGGGACTTACACCGCCGGTTACAGTGATCACTTTCCGGTATTTATTGTAATTGCAAAAGAGAATACAGGAAAAAAATAAAACTAGTTTGATTTTAATGATTAATGCGCAATAAACCTAACAGTCTTCTAATAAAAAAGCCTTTCAGAAATGAAAGGCTTTTTTTAATTATTGTTTGAGCAATGTTACATGTCCCACATAACTTTTCTTGTTATTTTCAAGGTCGGTTATTTGTATCTTGTAAATGTATACCCCATCCTGCGCAGCGCCTTTGTCAGCGTTAATATCCGAACCTTTTACACTGCCATCCCATCCTTTTCTGAACTCGTTTGAAGTAAAGATCAATTCACCCCAACGATCAAAGATCTCCATTTTATAATTCTCTTCGCTTATGCCGTATCCGTAAGGCATGAATACATCGTTACGTCCGTTCTTATCCGGCGTAAATGCGTTTGGAATATAAACACCCATATCTGGTGTAATATCAATGGTTGCAGTTGCAGTATCTTTGCATCCAAAAGAATTAATTGCCACCATGTAGATCTGGTACTGACCTACGCTTGTATAAATATGGGTTGGGTTTATTGCAAACGAAGTATTTGTATTTGGAAAACTATGATCTCCAAAATCCCAAACGTATGCGTTGGCATTGTTGGATGCGTTAGTAAAGTTAATTGTAGGATCCATTAAATTTACGCTGCTAGGCGTTGTAATAAATGCAGCAACCGGCACCGGATATGCTACAGCGGCAATTGGATCAGTCATAAATTGCTGGCAACCATATTTATTCGTTACAGTTAATGTTAAAGAATAAGTTCCCGGATCTGCAAACATGATGGTTTGTGGATTTAATGCTGCACTTGCAGGAGCGCTTCCTCCACTAAATGTCCAAAAGAATGGATTTGGATTTGTGGTTGTAGAGTCACCTATACCATTAAATTGAACCGTTAATGGAGCACAACCTTCACTGTATGCCGGAGTATATGTAGCATTTGGTGTAGGGTTAACATATACAGTAAATACAGCAGCTGTATTAGGAATAGAACAACCATCATCTATTACTACAGTATACGTATTCGGGTTTGCCGCATAATTTGCTGTAACCGTTGCAACAGGTCCGGTGGTTGCGTTGCTCCAATTGTAGCTATAAGTTCCGCCATTTCCAGGGCTAACGATTGTTGGTTTTAATGTAAGCGTTTTTGTATCGCATATTGTACTTGAAGTTCCCGTAGCAATAAGAGCAGGTCTAACATTAACGATAATAGTTTGCGGACCGAAAGAGCAACCGTTAGCGTCTACCACTGCAACTGTATACTGGGTTGTAGAAGTTAAAGTTGGTGTGG
>JAUXSA010000041.1 GCA_030681615.1 Bacteroidota bacterium | reverse complement strand
AATACAGATCATAATAACAAAGCCAATAAACCGCTTTAACAGCCACAAACAAATACAAAAGTTGTTTAAACCTAAGCGTTTGAACACTTAAATTATATTCTGTAAAAAAATAGGAAACAACCTTTTTCAAATAGTATTGCTATTAAATAGCTAAATTTAGATGTTTATTTTTACCTTTTATAGCTTAATGACCTTTTTTAAAAATAAAATTTGGCTTTTAGTCTTATTTCTGGTGGCCATTGTTTTTTGTTTTATTGAAGCAAAAGGTAAAGGCGACTTCTATATTTTTTTATCGGCCACCGGCGACCTTATTAAAGGTGAGAATTTTTACGAGAATAAATATGTAGATGGTTACCATTATTTTTATTCGGTATTGTTCGCTTTAATTTTAAAACCTTTTTATAGTCTTCCTTTTTTTTGGTTAAAATTTTTCTGGTTGCTTTTAAACTGCTGCATTTATTTTAAACTGTTTCAACTGCTCACAAAAATAAAATTATTAGAACTGCTAAGCGAAAAACAACGTTCCGTTTTTATCTTTCTCGTTTTTATTTTTTCACTCCGTTTCTTTTTAGATAACATGCACAGCTCGCAAATAACATTGGTCATTCTTTGGTGTTGTATCTATGGGCTTTATCTTATAACCAATAACAAACCTGTTAGCGGCGCAGCCATTTTAGCTTTGGGCATTAACATAAAATTATTGCCTATTGTATTTTTGCCTTATTTAATTTACAGAGGTTATTTTAGAGCCTTTGCCTTTACAGTTTTGTTTTACCTGTTATATTTATTTGCGCCTTCAGTTTTTATTGGCCACGATTACAATATGACTTTATTAAAAACCTGGCTGGGATTAATCAATCCAACCAACCAGGCACATGTACTGGATGTAGAAGAAAGAAGTTTTCACGGCCTGTCTACTTTGTTATCTACACTCTTTGTAAAAGATGTTCCCGATGTTTATGCACTATCGTTAAAACGAAATATTGCTGATGTTAGCATTCAGACTTTATCAACTATTTTATTAATAACTCGTCTTGCTTTGGTTTCATTTACGCTCTTCTTTTTAAAGTGGAAGCCCTTCATAAAAGCAAGATCGCTTTGGCAACAATTTATTGAATTGAGTTACCTGCTTTTATTGATACCCTTAATTTTTCCGCACCAACAACATTATGCCTTTTTATTTGCAGTGCCGGCATTTGCAGTCACACTTCTTTACTTTATGATAAATTATGCTTCAATGGAAAAACAAACGAAACTAACTGTTTGCACTTTGTTGATTTTGATTTATTTATGCGCTAATTTAAAATTGCTGCTAGGCACCTACAATAATTATTACGACCATTATAAGATCTTAACTTACGGTGCATTATTAATAATTCCGTTATTGGTTTGGGTATTGCGTAAAACAAAAGGTTTTACAGGTTCGTCATAAGCGTTACGTGGCCGTAATGCACTTCATCTTTTTGAGAAACTACATTTAAAAAAGTGATGCGCCAAACATAAATATCCTGTTTGCATGGCAGACCTTTAAATGTACCATTCCATCCCTTTTTAGGATCAGTAGTTTTAAATATCTTTTCGCCCCAGCGATCATAGATCTCAAAAATATACTCTTCAGCACCAATTACAATGGGTAAAAAAACATCGTTTAACGCACTCTCATCAGGCGTAAATGCATTAGGCACCCAAAATCTGTATTCAGGCAATATTTTTACAACCTGCGAAATTGTATTTGAACAGCCAAAATTATTGGTTACATATTGTGTAATTGTATAATCACCATAAGTTTCGTAAATATGTTTTTCGAAAGGGAAACCTGATGTTGCCCCATCGCCAAATGCATAATTCCAACTAATAGCATCTGGAGAGGCTGTATTGTTTATTGTAATTTCGGGATCAAATACAGTTGTTACCTGTGGCGAAAAAGAAAAGCCGGCATAAGGCGAAGGATTAACCGTGACATTATTTATAGAGACCATATTCGTATCCACACACACGCTGGATGTTGTAACCGTTAACGAAACAGAATAAACGCCCGAAGGTGAAAATACCTGGGTAGGTTCATAAAGTGTAGACGTAGCTCCGTTACTAAACTGCCATAAATACGTTACAGGTAATTCACTACTACTTCCATTACTAAAAGCAACTGTGGCAGGATCGCATAAAGTTGTAGGCAAATTATTTATTTTAGCAATTGGTCGCGGTATAACATGAATGGTATCTGAAAATGTATCGCGACAGGCAAATTGTTTTGCATATAGTATTATTGGTATAAAGCCCGACTGACTAAAAACAATATTTGCGGGATTCTTTAAAACAGAAGTACTTGGTGTTGCGTTTGCGCTAAAGGCCCATGTATATGTTGTTTGCGGAAGAAACACACCCTGAGCCGAAAAATTAAATGAATTGTTCCTGAGGCATTGAGCATTGGGAGCATTGAAATTTATGTTTAATGGAGGATAAGCATACACTATTTTTGTTGCAGTATCTGCACAAGCTTTTCCCGGATTTGAAATTAAGGTAACAACATAAATACCCGTGTCAGGATAGGTATACGACGGGCTCACGAAATTAGAAGTGTCGCTGCTTATTGGTAGAACGCCAAAATCCCAATGGTAAGCAGGAGTATTAGATTGATTAACACTTTGATTAACAAAATCAATTTTTAAACCCTGACATTGCACATTTGCGCCGTTTATACTTCCTTGATCGTTAATAACACTTTGTACTGCAACTGTGCAAGTCAAAACGTTTATTTGAAACTCGCGATAATGCGTATTAATTAATTGGTTATTTCTAAACTCCTGTACACAAATATTAAATACCCATTGTCCGTTCATTGTTGGTGTACCGGATAACATACCAGTACTTGGATTAATTGAAAAAGCAGGGTTACTGGCTATTGGATAAGAAGCTGTATAGGGCGCTATGAAAAATACCGAAGTGTATGGTGGTGGAGGGAATTCTGTAGGACAACTGGCCGGTGGCGAAGGACAATTAGGGTTGGCCATAGGTGTTTGGAATAATCTACTACAACAAACATCTAATCCCTGGTATGGCGAACAGATAGAATACACTAATTGATCGCCATCCGGATCTGTTGCTGCATGATTGAATGTAAAGCTTCTCCCTCTACATACAAAAATAGGTGGCAGATTAGTAAATCGGGGCGAATCATTAAATGCTGCTACCTCGGGGCCTGGAATATGAGTATAATAGGTAGCACCGATCTTACCAGGAGTTACAATATTTAATATAGTACCATTGCGGCAACAAACCTGGTAAATAACATCATATCCACCCGCAAGTGGCGGTAGCGTTACGGTATGGGTATAAAGGCCTTGTTGCACACATACGTTATTTGGCGTTGTAATACAGGGGTTATTTATTACTGCCGGAACACCAGTTATTGTTGGTGCACCAATATTATAAAGACCAATTAAATTTTTGGCCGCATCGTAAACCGTTATATAGGCAGGATCGGCGCCCGGTACACCATCAAAAAGCGCGTTAGATGGATTAATACAATCGCGGTATACTTTTAAAGTAATTCTATACTTGCCGCCGCCAAGGTCATCATAGATCATCTCGCCACCAACAATATGCGTAGCGCATGCTTTTATAGTTAAAAAGCAAATAAGTATGAAAAATAACTTTTTCAAGGCATTAAAATTCAACCCTTAAATTACAAAAAATAACCCATATTTTGGAGCCCTTTTATATCTGGAGCCCTTTTACTTTTAATTGGCATTATGTGTTTCGTTTTTGGGCCTTTTTTTGCATATTTTTGTATAGATGTTTAAATATATAACTATAGCCGCCTTTGCGCTTTTTACCAGGTCTTCTGTTGCGCAATTATTAGTTGCCCGAGATACTATTACAGTAATTGAAAATAATTACGTATTAAAAATGCCCTGGGCCAATGGTGTAAATTCTTCAAACGTATCTAATTTAGATCTGAATTTTGATGGTATAAAAGATGTGGTTGTTTTTGATAAAGTAACTCAATTTTCTGTAGGCCGTTTTCGTTGTTTTATAAATGTAGGCACAGCAGGTCAAACTAAATATGTTAGTGCTCCCCATTTGAGTTACAATTTTCCGCAAGTTTCTAACTGGGCTGTTTGTTTGGATTATGATTGTGATGGTAAAGAAGATCTTTTTTGTTCGGTTAACGGAGGCATCTCGGTTTATAAAAATGTTAGCACACCTACAACTGGTATTAATTTTGTTTTAGTTAAATCTATTGTTGATTCTGATTTTAATCCTCAGGGTGTTCCGTCTATAGCTCCCTTGTATGCCAGTACAATTGGTGTACCGGGACTTGCCGATATTGATGGCGATGGTGATATTGATGTGCTTACTTTTAGCGCAGGTGGATATTATGTTGAATATCATAAAAATATGAGCAAAGAACTTTACGGACATTGTGATAGTTTAGTATATGATATAGCCGATGCTTGCTGGGGTAAAATTACCGAGCAAAGTTGTGCTGTAAGTTTTAACCAGTGTCCGCTTAAACCACTTACCGACCGGTTTTTTCCACCAACTGATGAAAAACGCCATGCCGGCTCTTGCCTTATGTGCATTGATGCTAATGCAGATAATTTAATGGACCTGGTAATGGGCGATATTTCGTGTAACACCGTTCAGTTTGCATCTAATACAGGCTCTGTTACAAACGCTGTAATTTCTGATACAACTAAAATGTATCCCAATTATCCAAACAAGAACAGCACGCAACAAATTAAAATGAATAATTTTCCATGTACTTATTATGTGGATTGTGATGGCGATGGAAAAAAAGACCTGGTTGCAACACCTAATACTTATGGCAGCGAAAATGTGAAGAGCTTGTGGTATTATAAAAACGCAAGCTTAACCAACACCGTAAATTTTCAATTTGTAAAAAATAATTTTTTGCAGGATGAGATGATAGAGGTAGGACAAAATTCATTTCCGGTAGTTTTTGATTATAACAATGATGGGATAAAAGATCTTTTGATAGGCACCTGGGGTTATTTTAATACTACCAGTTTAGTGGCGCAACTTACATTGTACAAAAACATAGGTTCTTTATCACAACCTTCTTACTCTTTAATAACACGCGATTTTGCAAACTTAAGTGTGCAGGGTTTAAATAACATTATGCCAACTGTGGGAGACATTGATACAGATGGTGATGTGGATATTTGTGTTGGCAGCTCGAGTGGACAGATCCATTGGCTCGAGAATCTTGGCGGGGTTGGCAACTATTTATTCCATAATAATAGTTTTTCTATCACAACACTTTCTTCCGCAGCAGCGCCACAATTATTTGATATTGATGGTGACAGTAAATTAGATCTTATGGTAGGTACAAAAAACGGAAGGATAGCTTATTATAAAAACATTGGCACGGCTTCTGTTCCTGCGTTTACTTTAATGACCAGCTATTTTGGAAACATAGATGTGAAGGGAAATATTAACATGTATGGTATTGATGGTTATGCTGTACCCTATTTTTTTAAATCAGGGGCCGATACAAAATTATTATTAGGTAACGTGCATGGACAAATATTTTATTATGATGTTCCTGCCCCTTCGGCAATACTAACCAACAGTTGTACGTTAATTAATGCCACCACAAATAATTTAAATGAAGGCGGACAAGCCGCAGTTTGTTTTGAAGACGTGAACAACGATGGTAAGCGCGATCTTTTTGTTGGTAATGGTTCGGGCGGATTAAGCTTTTTCTCTTCTGCTTCGCCATTTGTTAGTGTTGAAGAAATAAACTCCACCAAATTAAACGATCGCATCAGTTTATTTCCTAATCCGGCCACAGACAAATTACAATTAAAGATAGATGGATTAGAATTTGAGTACGGAACATTTGTGCTTTATGATCTATTAGGTAAACAAATACAAACTGAAACTATAAACGAAAACACGCAAACATTTTTACTGAACAAAATCACAAGCGGTGTTTATTTTGCTAAAATTAGTATCAATACAGGCTTACAAATTCATACTGTTACAAAAAAAATTATCATTAATTAATTGCCGGGCTACTTTAAATATCTTTTCTTTTTACCTTTTTTAATTTCCTGTAAAAAAGATATAGGCTATGTAAACAAAGGCGATTATCCGCATGATATTGGCAGGATCATTTCTACCAATTGTTCCGTTACAGGTTGTCACAATGCTAAAAGTTCTGAAGCCGCCGCCGGGTATAATCTGGAAAATTGGGCAGGAATGTTTTCCGGAAGCAATAATGGTTCTCCCGTAATTCCATATAGCAGCAAATTTTCATCGCTTTGCTATTATATAAACACCTACACTGAACTGGGTTTGCAAAATTCGCCAACCATGCCAATAAATAAAAAACCATTATCGTTTGATGATGTAAAAAAAATAAAAGATTGGATAGATTCCGGTTCGCCCGACATTAATGGAAACATAAAATGGGCCGACAATCCATTGCGCAAAAAATTATATGCTGTTAACCAGGGCTGCGATGTGGTAACCGTTTTTGATGCCCAAACACAATTGCCAATGCGTTATATTGAAGTGGGCAATATCCCTGGCACAGTTGAAGCACCGCACCAGGTTAGAGTTTCGCCGGATGGTAAATACTGGTATGTTATTTTTATAAACAACAACGTTATGCAAAAATACCGTTGTAGCGATGATAGTTATGTTGGCAATATTCCCTTATCGCCATATGCCGCTGGTACGAGTACAAATCCCGCTAATAACGCACTCGACTGGAACACGTTTGTAATTTCCAAAGATAGTAAACGGGCTTATTGCGTTTCGTGGACATCAAGCGGCAAAGTGGCAGCCGTTGATCTTGAGAACATGAAATTAATTCATTTTCTTGGCGGACAGTATTTTCCTCACGCCATTGCCTTAGATGCTACCGACCAAAACGTTTTTGTGGGCGCACAAACCGGTAATTTTATAGTTAAAATAGATACGGCGTTCTCAGGGTCTAATCAGATCTCACTTGAGAATGGCCCAATTAATTTTAACTCTTCGTTAGATCCTCATGATATTATTTTATCACCAAACAACCAGCTTTTAATTACCTGTCAAAAATCAAATGAAGTACGCGTGTTTGATATTGCAAGCGGCCTGGTTACAAATACAATTGTTACCGGCAAGTATCCGCAGGAAATTGTTTATTCATCGTTATTCGCCAGTTACTTTGTAAGCTGCACGTATGACAGTACAACTTTTGCCGGTTCAATGGGTTTGGTTTCAAAGATCAATGCATTTGGTTATGGGGTAACTAATTTAAAAGTAGGTTACCAGCCACATGGCATTGCTGTTGATGATAGCAAGCGATTATTATATGTTGTATCTCGTAATGTTCAATCAAATGGTCCGGCACCACACCACAGCAGCCAGTGCAATGGACGAAATGGTTTTGTGAGTTTTGTTGATCTTAATTCCTTTACTGTTTTACCAAAACGTTACGAGTTAAGTGTAGACCCCTATTTTATTTTTACCAGACCATAAATGGAAATTAACGACATATTAAAAAAACAACCGATCTTATTATTTGATGGCGAGTGCGGTTTCTGCAATAAAAGTTTATTATATTTTTTAAAATACGAGAAAAATAAGACCATGCATTTTGCGCCTTTAAAGTCGAAGGTAGGAAAAGAATTAAAAGCCTATTTTGAAATTGAAGAAAAAACAGATACTGTTATTTTGATCCGTGATCATTCTGCTTTTATTAAATCCTGTGCGGCTTTACGTTTATTTCCATACATGAAAGGGCTGTGGCCATTGATGGTAATTTTTGTAGTGATCCCTCCTTTCATCCGCAACTGGGTTTACGACCTCATCGCAAAAAAAAGAATGAAAATTATTGGCCGTGTACAAAACTGTGAAATGCTTCCTAAAGAAGACACAGAAAGATTTTTAGACGTTTAGTTAAATTCGCATTCCAATAACGCAAACATTCCTTCGACTGAGTTCATCTTGAGCAAAGTTGAAAGGCTCAGGATAAACTGCCTCGTTTGCTTTTTTATATTTTTATTCCAATAACGCAAACATCGTCCACCTGTTCTAACTTTCCTCTCCAATCTGTAAAAGCCTTTTCAATAAGTTGTTTTTGTTCCTGTAATGGTAAATGACAATTGGCCAACAACAATTGCTGCATTTGTTTGTGTTTGAATTTTTTTCCTTTTGGGCCACCAAACTGATCCTGCAATCCGTCTGTCATTGTATAAATAATATCTCCTTTTTGCAATTGTACCGTATGCATTGTAAAAGGCAATGTGTCTTTTGGAGATCTGCCTACGGGCATTTTATCTGCAGGATAAATTATCAGTTCTTTATTACGAATAACAAAAAAAGCTGTATTTGCCGCGGTGTATTCGATCGTATTATTGTAATTATCAAATACCATTAAAATACAATCCATACCATCCTTTCCGCCTTCTTCACTTCCATCCGACCTTAAAGCTTCTATTAAACGCGTGCGCGTATGATCTAAGATCTTGTTTGGCTGTTGTAATCCTTTTTCTGTAATAGCCTCATTTAAAAAACTTATATTAAGCAAACTCATAAAGGCACCAGGCACACCATGCCCCGTGCTATCAGCAGTAACCATATAAAAGCGGTTGTTGTTCTTTGTGGCCCAATAAAAATCTCCGCTCACAATATCCTTAGGTTTGTATACAATAAAATATTCCGGTAAATTTTTTTTTAGTAAAGTGTCGCTTGCCAATAATGCATTTTGAATACGTTTTGCATAATGAATAGAATCCATTACTTCTTTTTGTTTTTCGTCTACCAGTTCTTTCTGATGTTCTACTTCCTTTTTTTGTTTTTCAATGATTTTCTTTTGTTTTTGCGAGATCCTGAAACGGCTTACCATAAAAATAGCGAACAATAAAACAAAAGCTAATCCTCCGTACAAAGCAAAACGCTGCAGCTTTTCTTGCTTGAGTTGAATGGCTACGATCTTCTTTTCATCGGCCGCACGCAAGCTATCGGCCGCTTCTTTTTTCTGAAAAATATAATTCATTTCCAGACGTACTGTTTTTTTTGTATTCTCTTCATTCAATAAACTATCGCGCGCTGCAATAAATTCTTTATAAGCTGTAAAAGCTTTTTCATGCTTTTTTTGCACGGTATATACTGAACACAATGCTTTGTTACAATCCTGTATGCCTTTCAGGTCGCCAAGTTTTTTTGAAAGTTCTAAACCTTTTATACCAAACTCTTCGGCTTCTTTATACTTTTTTAAATTATAATAAGCTACCGAAATATTTGAATAAACAGTTTCTATACCTTGTTCGTCGCCTGTTTCTTCGTGAAGTGCCAATGCTGCAAAATTATTTTTCAGCGCTTCTTCATAGTTGCCCATGTTATCATACACAATGGCAATATTACCATACGATTTAGCCTTATTGTGTTTATCTCCTATTTCTTCGCGAATTGCTAAAGCGGCCAAGTGGTTTTTTAACGCCTCGGGGTAATTGGCTTTACTGTAATAAATAATGCCAATGTTATTATACGAAGCGGCAATTCCAATTTTATCATCTAGTTTTTTTACAACCTTTAAAGCTGCTAAATGATTCTTCAATGCCTCTTCAAGATTCCCGAGGTCGTGATAAACATTTCCAAGGTTGTTATATGAACTTGCAATTCCCCGCTCATCATGTAATTCTTCTTTTATCTTTAACGAAGCAAAATAATTTTCAAGCGCCTGTAAATAATCACTCTGGCTGTAATAAGCGTTGCCTATATCGTTGTATGAACTAGCAAGTCCTGCCCGGTCGTTTATCTCTTGCCGTAATTTTAAAGCTGCCAAATGATTTTTTAAGGATGCCGGAATATCGCCATAATCCATACAGATATTACCAATACGGTTATATGCTTTTGCTTCTCCTTTTTTAAAATTAAGTTTTATAGAAATATCCCTTGCAGTTTTTGCATATTGAAAAGCAGCATCAAGCTCTCCAATATTATGAAGTTTTTTACTTAGAACGATCAGCGAGTTTACTTTAGTGGTATCCTCTTTCGCTGTTTTTAAAATCTTTACAATAGAGTCCGTTTCCTGCGTTTGTGAAAATATAAAAGTAGATTTGAAGATCAGGAAACAGAAGACCAAAACCCTGGTAAAAATATAGAATGCCTTTTTCAAAATAGATAGTAATAAAAGTAAACTAAATATTTTTATTAATCACAATTTCCTGGCCGCAAAAGCAATGCTGGCCACCGAAATTTTAATACCCTCTATATCTTTTAAGGCCAGCCAGGCGGCTTCAATAGTTGCACCGGTTGTTATTACATCATCTACCAATAAAACATGTTTATTTGTTAAAGCATTTTGCTCTTTAATTTTAAAGATACCTTCTACATTTTCCCAACGCTGGTATTTTTTCTTTTTGGTTTGCGTACTTGTTTCGTGTGCCCGTTCAAACGAATTAACATCCAAAGGTTTTTCAAGCACAGTTGCCAAACCTTTTGCAAACCATTCGCTTTGGTTATACCCGCGCTGCTTTAGCTTTTTTTTGTGTAAAGGAATAGGAATGATAACATCTACTTCCAAAGGTATATTCGTTTTTGCAAGTTCCTGTGCATACAAGTTGCCAATATATTGTGCGAGTTCTTTTTGGTCCTGGTATTTTATAGCATGCAGCAGTTTTTGCACCTTGCCGCTTTTTTCGAAAAGATAAAAACAAAGTCCATGGTTTAAAGGAACCCTTCCGGCAAAGGTTTGATTAAGTTCGTTTTGATCATTTTTGTGGTAATTGCTTTTTGGAAGGTTTAATTTACAGTGATTACAAATGTAGGTCTCATGCTTAAAAAGCCCATTAGAACAGGCTTCGCAGCGCCTTGGGTAAATTAATGACATGAAATCGTTAATAAGTGTCATACAATTACCACTAAAATACACTTTTTGTGTATTATTTTTGTATTATGAGTGAAGAAAAAGAGAATTCGAACAAAAAAAAGGGGATTATTTTATGGGTGATCATTCTTCTGTTAATGGGCACCAATGGTTATACTATTTGGTTGCTGTTAAAGGAACAGAACAGGGTGGTTGAACAAAAAATAGTTACCGAAACTATTATTGTTGAGCGCGATAATGTAAAATCCGACCTGTTGGTACTTCAAAGAGATTATGAAGGCATAGTTGCAAAAGATGCTGCCATGCAAAAGGATATTGATGAGAAAAAAGCCCGCATCGAAGAATTGATACTTGAAGCCGAAAAACACAAAGGCGATGCTTATATGCTTTCTAAATTAAGGAAAGAAGCGGAAACGTTGCGCAGCATTATGCAAGGTTATGTTAGAACCATTGACTCTTTAAATACGTTGAACCAAAATCTGGTAGCCGAAAAGAAAACGGTTTTAAAACAACTGGATGTTGAAAAGGAAAAACAGAACACGCTTGTAAAAGAAAAAGAAGAACTTAAAACAACCATAGCAAAAGGAAGTATTTTAACCTGCTTTAATATTGGCGCAAAAGGTGTAGCCTTTAAAAAAGGCGGTAAAAAAGAAGTTGAAACTTCAAAAGCCCGCAAGACAGAAAAAATAAAAGTAACCTTTAGTTTGGGCGAAAATAAAATTGCCAGGGCCGGCGAAAAAACGGTTTACATAAGGATAATGACACCTGATGGAAAAGAAATGGCAAAGAGTTACGACGAGACCTACAAATTTACTTTTGATAAAAGTAGCGGTTATTACGCAGGCAAAGAAACCCTTAACTATGCTAACACCGAAATTACCGGTGTAACCTATTGCGAAGGCCAGGGCGAGTTGGTACCCGGCAATTATATTATTACCATTACCTGTGATGGAGTAACCATTGGAAGCAGCTCTTTAAAATTGAATTAAACTATGCGTTATAAAAAAAGCCCTTTGTTTTAATAACAAAGGGCTTTTTTATTGATTAGCTTTTTTAGTTAGATGATCAACATCGCATCACCATAAGAATAAAAGCGGTATTTTTCTTTGATAGCTTCTTTGTAAGCTTTTGTAATTAGATCGTAACCACCAAATGCACTTACCATCATTAACAACGTACTTTCAGGCATGTGAAAATTAGTGATCATGCAATTTGCTACGCTAAATTCGTATGGAGGAAAAATAAATTTGTTTGTCCAGCCCACATATGGATTTAACTCACCTGTAGTTGAAACCGAAGATTCGATACCACGCATAACAGTTGTACCCACGGCACAAACTTTTTTCTTCTTTAATTTTGCGTTGTTCACAATTTTACAAGCATCGCTCGATATCAAAGCTTCTTCACTTTCCATTTTATGTTTGGTAAGATCTTCAACCTCAACCGTGCGGAAAGTTCCTAAACCAACGTGTAATGTTAAGGGCGCAAATTGCACACCTTTAATTTCTAAACGTTTTAATAATTCGCGGCTAAAGTGCAAACCTGCAGTTGGTGCGGCAACGGCACCTTCGTTCTTTGCAAAAACAGTTTGGTAACGTTCTGTATCTTCGGGCTCATTAGCGCGTTTAATATATTTTGGTAATGGCGTTTCGCCAAGATCGTAAAGTACTTTTCTAAATTCTTCGTAGCTGCCATCGTATAAAAAACGAAGTGTACGGCCGCGAGACGTTGTGTTATCAATTACCTCAGCAACTAAATTATCGTTCTCGCCAAAATATAATTTATTACCAATACGTATTTTACGTGCAGGATCAACTAATACATCCCACAAACGGCTTTCAGCATTTAATTCGCGTAATAAGAATACTTCAATTTTTGCACCTGTTTTTTCTTTGTTCCCATACATACGCGCAGGAAAAACCTTGGTATCATTTAATACTAAAACATCACCATCATCAAAATAATTAATAATGTCTTTAAATTTTTTATGTGAAATTTTTCCGGTGGCGCGTTCAACAACCATTAGTCGTGAATCTTCGCGGTTCTTAGCCGGATGCTCTGCAATAAGTTCTTTAGGCAGATTAAATTTAAACATGGATAACTTCATAGTGCTCTCTTTCTTTGTTTTAATGCAAGAAGATGAAATTTTTTTCTTTCAGGAATTGAGTCTTGGTGTATAAATACAGTATCCGACTCAAGCATACTGACTAAAAAATAAATGTCATAATCTTACGGGATTAATTCGGAGGGCAAAGATAAGGTATTTTTCAGGGTTTTTTACTAAAAAAACACAAAAATTGAAACAAATAAACCCAAAACCCCAGCAAACTAAACATTTTTAATTAATTTAGGTTGATATTATACCATGCTGATCGTGAAGAAAACTATAAAAAAATGGGTGGCAGCCTTATCTCTAACCGCTGCAATTGTTATTGGTGTATCCTATACCCCTGATTATTTCGAGATAAGTAAGAACCTTGACCTTTTTAATGCCGTTTACCGTGAGGTAAATATGGCTTATGTGGATGATACTAAGCCTGGACAATTAATGAAAACCGGTATTGAAGCCATGCTGGCCTCTTTGGACCCCTACACCAACTATTATGGTGAGAATGATATTGAAGATTTCAGGATGTTAACCACAGGACAATACGGTGGCATTGGCTCACAGGTAAACGATATTGATGGAAAGATAATCATTGAAAATCCAAAAGAAGGTTTTGCAGCTTTTAAAGCAGGTATCAGAGCGGGCGATCAGATAATTGGAGTTAATGGTATTAATGTAGAAGGAAAGCGTAGTGAGGATATATCCAACCTGTTAAAAGGTAATGCGGGCACGCCGATAAAATTAAAATTAATAAAAGCCGGACAAACAACGCCGGTTGAAATAAATTTAATACGCGAAGAAATAAAAGAAAAAGCTGTTCCTTATTACGGTATGTTACCAAATGGAGAAACAGGATATATTAAACTTGTTTCATTTACCGAAAATTGCAGTGGCGAAGTTAAAGATGCCCTGATAGATCTTAAAGGAAAAGGATGTAAAAGTATTGTGTTAGACCTTAGAGAAAATCTTGGTGGTTTATTACACGAAGCCGTTAACATCGTTAATTTTTTTATTGATAAAGGCCAGGAAGTTGTTTTTACTAAAGGAAAAGTTGCTGAATGGGATAAAACTTATTTATCTGTAAATAACCCAATAGATACGCAAATACCCTTGGTTGTATTAGTAAATGAGAATTCTGCCTCCGCTTCAGAAATTGTTAGTGGTGCTTTACAGGATCTTGATCGCGCTTTAATAATTGGCAAACGTACTTACGGTAAAGGTTTGGTGCAACAAACAAAACCATTAGTTTACAATGCGCAGGTAAAAATTACAGTTGCAAAATATTATATCCCAAGCGGCCGTTGTGTGCAAGCATTAGATTATTCGCATAAAGACGAAGAAGGACGTGTTGAAAAAGTACCTGATAGTTTAATTACAGCTTTTAAAACAAAAGGCGGAAGAGTTGTTTACGATGGCGCCGGTATTACACCCGATATAAAAACAGTTGATGAAAAATATAGTCACATTTTAATTTCGCTTATTTCCAAAAATCATATTTTTAATTACGCCACCAAATATTATTTAGCGCATCCACAATTGCCGCCACCGGCTACATTTAATCTTACCGATGCTGAATACACTGATTTTGTAACGTATTTAAAAGATAAAGATTATCATTATAAGACCAGAAGTGAACTTGAGTTAGATGACCTTAAAAAGAATACTGAAGCGGAAAAATATTTTGCTGATATAAAAGCCGAATATGAAGCGTTACTAAATAAAATGGCATCTAATAAAAAAGATGATCTTATAAAACACAAAGGCCAGATCAAGCGTTATTTAGAAGAAGAGATCACTTCACGTTATTATTTTCAAAAAGGAAGAATTGAATTCTCACTTAAAAATGATGATGACCTGAAAGAAGGATTGAGATTATTGAGCGATCAAAATAAAGTGAAGATCATTTTAACCAGCAGCGAAAAAGCTACTAAGCCTTTTAATACCAAGAAGAAATTTTAGATAATTGCTTTAAAACAGGAATTAAAATCCTGCAACAAAACCTACCTGGAAGATAGGATTAGGGTATATTGACAACGGGCTCGGTGTTAAATTAAACATTAACGAAGTTATAATTGCTGCATTTTTTCCAAGCGATTGCCTGTAACCCCCGCCAACTAAAACATACTCAACCCAAACTTTTTCTTTAGGATTATAAAAATTATATACGTTTGGTTGCAGTAAATAATCAAATTGCCCTTGCGCATAAAAACTTTCTGTAAAAAAATAGCGTGCGTATGAGTGGGCGCCATAAATAGATTGTGAGAATCGCCCGAAATTTCTATAGTTGATACTTACGTAACTATAAATAAAACCTACACCAATATTAAGTTTTTCAACAGGGCTATACCCAATGGTAGGTGATAAATATATATAGGTATATGTGCCAAAAATTGCCTGTACGTTGCCTCCATACGTAAAGCGTTTCATCCAATCGTTGTTCCTTTGTTTTTTGGGCTTATAGGTGGTGTCTTTAACTGGCGATCCATAGTACACGCTATCTGTTTGGGCATTATAGGCCAAACAAAAAAATAACAAAAAAACTACGGTTAAAATCCTTTTTTTCATGCACTTAATAAAGTATCTTCGTATGCAAATTTACGAAAATATGACCATACTTATTACAGGGGCATCAAAAGGAATTGGTTTCGAAATGGTAAAACTATTTTCGCAAAGCCAAAATACCTTTGTAGTTGCCGTATCACGTAATATCGATCCGCTCACAAAACTTGTTAATCAAAAAAATACCCATTCTGTTCTTCCGGTAAAGGCTGATATCACAAACCCAACAGATCAAAAAAAGATCATCAAAACACTAAAGACCCTGGGGCTTAAAATTGATGTATTAATAAATAATGCAGGCGAAATAATTAACAAACCTTTCGAAAAAATTACCGGCAAAGAGCTTCAGTCGGTTTATAATACAAATGTTTTCGGGCCGTTTACACTTATTCAATCATTACTGCCTTTTTTTCACAAAAAGAACAGGTCGCATATTGTTAACATTAGCAGCATGGGAGGTTTCCAGGGCAGTTCTAAATTCCCGGGCTTAAGTGCCTATTCGAGCAGTAAAGCCGCGCTTGGTGGTTTAACCGAATGTTTAGCTGAAGAGTTAAAACCTAAAAACATATCCGTTAATTGTTTGGCAATTGGTGCCGTACAAACCGAAATGTTAATTAAAGCTTTTCCAGGTTATAAAGCACCTTTAAAAGCAAATGAAATGGCCGATTTTATTTGCAACTTTGCATTAACAGGCCATAAGTATTTTAATGGAAAAATTATCCCCGTATCATCATCAACCCCATAATCATGAATAAATTATTATTTGTTTTTTGTTTTTGTTTCTCTCTTTTTTGCCAGGCGCAAAGAATTAAATTAGAAATAGAATTTAGATATGGTAAGCCCGACTGTAGCGGCAAATGTAAAACAGATGCGCAGATCCAGAACTCAAAAGTAGATTTGCCTTTAGCCAATCAGCGTTTTTATATTTATCAAAGCGGTAGATGTGTAGATAGTATTAAAACTAACGATAGCGGACTTGTTCTACTTAAATATCCTCCCGGCAGATATTATTTATACGAGCCATGGAAACATTATAAGAAAACGCCCGATGGCTCTCCTGCTTCAGATTTTTTTCCGGATTGTTTAGCTAAAGAATGGGTTAAACCAAATTATTATTTAACAATAGAAATGGACGGCACCTATAAAATGGACTACATGGAAATAAGTGCCAGCCGCTGTTCCTTTCAATACCCCTGTTTAAAAGTGCGCCATTTGCCAACATTAATTAAACACTAAATGAAAAAAATCAGTTTATTGTTTTTTTTATTTCTATTCTCAAATTTCTATTCTCAAACAATTACTCAAACCATTAAGGGAACCGTAATTGATAAGCAAAGTCAAACTCCCATTCCCGGGGCTATTGTGCAATTGCTTAATTCTGATCCCATACTAGGTACTAGCACAAACGAAAAAGGTGAATTTAAGATCGCCAATGTTCCTATCGGTCGCTGGCAAATAAAATTTCAGGTAATAAGTTATAAAGAAAAATATATTACGGTTATTTTAAACGCAGGTAAAGAATCTGTTTCAACAGTAGAATTAGAAGAGAGTGTTATACAAGGACAAGAAGTAGTTGTTACTGCCGAGCAGGACAAAACAAAAACAAATAATAAAATGAGCACAGTCAGTTCGCGCTTATTTAGTGCGGAAGAAGCGGCACGTTATGCGGGAAGCCGAAATGATCCAGCGCGTATGGCGGCAAATTTTGCCGGCGTAAGTGGCGCAAATGATTCAAGAAATGATATTATCATACGGGGCAACTCACCTATAGGTATTTTGTGGCGCCTGAACGGATTGGATATTCCTAACCCTAATCACTTTGGTAATGCTGGCTCAACTGGAGGGCCTGTAAGTATTTTAAATAATAACACACTTGATAATTCTGATTTTATGAGTGGTGCCTTTGCGGCAGATTATGGTAATGCTACCTCCGGCGTTTTTGATCTTAAAATGCGCCAGGGGAATAATGAAAAACATGAATATTTAGTGCAAATGGGATTTAACGGTTTCGAGCTTGGCGCAGAAGGTCCGTTTAATAAAAAGAAAAATTCTTCTTTTCTTTTTAATTACCGCTACTCTACTCTTGCTGTTTTTAAAGCCCTGAATATTGATTTTGGAACAGGCTCTGCGGTACCACAATACCAGGATATTACTTTTAAAACAGATTTTAATACTGAAAAGTTTGGGAAATTTTCTTTCTGGGGCGTAGGTGGCTTAAGCTATATTGCTTTGTTGGATAAGGATAAAAAAGAAGGGCAAGACCTAGTAGGTTATAGTGCACGCGATACCTACTTCCGTTCTAATGTTGGTGCAACTGGCGTTTCGCACACTTACCTCTTTAAAAATAACGCATACATAAAAACCAATATGGGTGTAAGTGGTCAATACAATAATGTTGTTGCCGATAGAATAGATACCTCTTTTAAAACACCAAATAATACCAAGCCGGAATACAGACAAACAACCCAAAACATTCGTTACTCCTTTAACACCACTTATAATAAGAAATTCAATTCGCGCGATTTTATGAATGTTGGAATTTATACGGAGTTATATAATACTTTGTTTGTTGATAGCAATGATAATTTATTTGGCACAAATACATTTGTAACCTTACGAAATTATAAAGGCACTACCGCGTTGGTTCGTGGCTTTGTTCAATGGCAACATAAATTCACCGATAATCTATTAATTAATGCCGGTGTAAGTAATCAATTCTTTTTACTGAATAATTCAAATGCTATTGAGCCACGCGCAGGATTAAAATATTCTATTAACAGTAAACAATCGATAAGTATTGGTGGCGGCTTGCACAGTCAGCTTCAACCCATTTATATTTATTTTGCAAGCGATTCGCTTAACGGAAAACGTGTTGAAACCAACAGAGATCTTGATTTTACGAGAGCTGCGCACGGCGTTCTGGCTTATGATAATAGTTTCGCAACTAACTTCCGTCTTAAGGCAGAGTTATACTATCAATACATTTACAATGCACCGGTGCAAAATTTTCCTAGTTATTTTTCTGCTTTAAACTTAGGTGCTGACTTTAACAGTCCGAATGTAAATAATTTAGTAAGCAAAGGTACCGGCGAAAATTATGGTATTGAAATTACGTTGGAGAAATTTTACAGTAAAGGTTATTATATTTTATGCACCAGCAGTTTATTTGAAAGTAAATACCGTGGTAGCGATAATATTTTACGCAATACTGCTTTTAACGGCAATTATGTTTTTAATTTATTGGGTGGAAAAGAATTTAAGATAAACCAAAAACACGTTTTAAGTATAGATGTGAGGGGAACATACGCTGGCGGCAAACGCTATACCCCTATTGATCTTGAGGCCAGCAAAGCATATGGCGATGAGGTTAGAGACGGCACGCGCGCATACGAATTTAAGTATGCTGATTATTTTAGACTGGATGTAAAACCGGGTTACCGGTTTAATTCGAAAAAAGTGACGCACGAGTTTACGATCGATGTTCAAAATGTAACAAGAAACGCCAATGTGTTTCAACAATCTTACGATATAAAAAACCAAACTATCAAAACTGATTACCAGTTGCGGTTTTTTGTGATACCACAATATCGTTTATTGTTTTAGAAAATAAAAAACCACGCCGGTTAAAGCGTGGTTTTTTTGTTTCTTAGACTGTAATTTCTTTTTTCTTAACCGTGCTTCAAGCCAATTAATTTTTCATGATCTTTAAACTTTGTGAAGTTCCGGATTTTGAACTTAGCCTTAAAGAATATATTCCATGAGCAAGAGAAGAAATATTTAATTTACACTCTCCTTTGTCTTTTGAAAAGCTGGCGTTTTGTTTCAGTACTAATTTTCCTGTTACATCAAATAATTCTACTGTTACGTCAATATTTTTTGATTCGTTCAGTTTTAAAATAATGTTATCTGTTGCAGGATTAGGGAACACGTTAAAGCTGGCCTCGTTTGCACCAAGCTCAACTAGCCCAACACAATTAAGAACTGATATAGCAACAGTTTGTGTTGATATACAACCGCCGTTTGCACCGGTAACTGTATAAGTAAAATCAACGCCAAAAGTATACGTTGCACTGGCATTATTTCCACCAGTATTACTCCAGGTATAGGTTGTAGCACCCGATGCAGTAATTGTTACAGGATCCTGATCGCATACCGTAAAGCTTGTGCCAGAAAGCACAAGGGTTGGTGTAGTTAGAACAGAGATTGTTTGCGTATTAATTGGGCCTGCACCAAAACTGTTTGCGGAAATTAATGAAACAGTATAAGTACCCGGGTTTGCAAATGAAACCGTTGGGTTTTGAATACTTGTTGAATTGAATGTAACACCTGTTGTTGGTGTAATATTCCATGTCCAGCTGGTTGGTGTATTACTTGAGTTATCATTAAAGGTTTTGTTTGCGCCTACACATAAACTTCCGTAATAAGAAAAGTTTGGAACCGGTGCTGCTGTTGTTTGAATAACATCTGCTTCATAAACACCACGGCCATAAGTAGCAGCAAATATTTTGCCTGGCGCCGCAGGGCTTATTTCCATATCCATTATTGCAGTGTTTGGTAAACCTGTATTGTATAAGGTCCAGGTGCTGGATGAATTATCTTTGTAATAAATACCAACATCCATACCGATGTAAATACGATCATTAGATCCCGGTTCGTAAACCGAACAATTAGCCGGGAGGTTTGGAAGATTTGATGTAATATTCATCCAGGTTGCTCCACCATCTACTGTTTGAAATACTTTACTACTTGCATTATAGCCACTAACAGTAACCCATGCAGTA
>JAUXSA010000026.1 GCA_030681615.1 Bacteroidota bacterium | reverse complement strand
ACTGATAAACATTTAGCCTACGACCTTATTTACAATCCCGAACAAACAGCCTTTTTAAAACAGGCAAAAGATAAGGGCGCCACAACTATTAATGGGTTAAGTATGTTACACCTACAGGCTGAAAAAAGCTGGGAAATATGGACAAATGATTTACCACTGAGGCACTGAGTAACACTAAGAAAACTTTCTCCTTATAATCTGTACTCTTTTATGGAATTAAAACAAGATCACGTCTATAAATAAGAAATGCTTAAGTTAAAATACATATTCATTTTACTTTTGAGCTTTGGGTTTAAGATCATTAATTCGCAAAGTGATAAGATCTTCATAAAAGGAAAAATAACCGAAATAGGTTCCAACAAGATCATTGAAGGTGTTGCGATACAGGTTTCAAACACATCTTTTGCAACTTATTCCAATAAAAAAGGGGAGTTTACTCTAGATCTTCCCAAAAAAGCTATTTATAAATTGCTGTTATCTCATGTGAGTTACCAAAGTTTTATTAAAGAGGTAAAAGCAGGGAAGTTAGATACCCTTTTAGTAACTATTTCTCTTTTGCAAAGATCAAATCTATTGGACAGCATTTCGGTTTATGCAGCGCACAAACCAGAAACCCTGGTTGGAAAAACCAATTACAGCATTTTTGATTTTGATTTTTACGAAGACAAATTAATTTTGTTAACCGCACAAAATTCTTTAAGCAAAGCCCAGGTACAACTTTCTACTTATGAAGGAAAAATAATTTCATCATACGAACTTCCTAAAGAAGCCGGTGAAGCAAAGCATTTTTTTCATGATTATGAAGGTTATACAGATGTAATTTGTAAAGATTCCGTTTTTAGATTGGATGTTTTAAATACAGAATTAATGGTCATGCCTATCCAACAAAAAGATTTTACCAAATTCATCGAACCAATTGAAGATACTGCCAACAGCCATTTTTATTACCACGATAACTGGGAAAAATATCCTTTGTTTAACTACTATTATTTAAAGTCAAACGATTCGCTAAATCATTTATTGACCACTATCACCAACAGCGACCTGATGAAACTTTATAATTTAGAATATTATTATTTACCGGCACACATGCAACTAGAAGCAAGAAGAATTGCACAACAATATAAGACCGATAAACGTATTGTGGCGGCGCTTTTGAGTGGCTTTACCCAAAGTATGTTCTACGAACCGCTTTACGCGCCTATTTTTATTTTGAAGGACACTATCTGCATCTTTAATCATCATAACGATCATTTATACCATTACAACAAACAAAATAAATTAATTGATAGCGTCTCTATTTCTTACCATCATCCAAAGAACTGGCGCGAATGGAAAAAACAATTATTTGTAGATGAGCTTTCCAATAAAGTATATGCTTTCTTTAGCAAGAACGGTCATCACTACTTAAAACAGATCCATCATCAAACTGGTAAAGAAGTTGGCACTTACAAACTAAAACATCACAGCGCCGAAAAAATAAAAATTAAGGACGGCTATGTGTATTATGTTTATAGACCATTTGATAGTACACAGGAAAGATTTTTGTACAGGGAACGTATAGAGTAAATGATTTAACCACATAGAAACATAGAAAAATAAAGACTAACATAGATACACATAGTTTTCTTTGCCTTGGCGAAGAAACATCTATGATCATCTCTAATTTTAATGATTTTATAAACTCAATAAAACCCTATGTAACCTATGTTGTTAATTTTCTAGTCTTTTTTCTTCAAATATTCATCTGTAAAATGCGCATTGTGTTTTGGCTTTGCGAATTTTTCTGAGTTATATTCCTTTGAAGCGTTTTTTGGAATAGACAACGATCTCCAGTTATTATTGGCCAGCATTTTTCCAATAAAAACAATTTGTCCAACATGGTAAGGATAATGCGCCAACTGCCTTAAGATAGCGTCTGTTACAGAGCAACCCTGGTTACGGATATAAATTGTTTTGTGAAGATCTTCTTCTGTTAAAGAATTTAAAGTTGTAAATAAACGGTTCCATCCGGCATTCCAAACTTCAAGTAATTGTTCTTTTGTTTTAATATCGTTCTCAAACTCACCATCGCGGTTACGCCATTCTTTTTCGCCATCTGAGGTTAAAAAATCTGTCCACCTGCTTAACATATTACCATGCAAATGTTTTACAATAATACCAATGCTATTACTGTCTTCATTGTACATAAAAAACAGTTGTTCATCATTCAACTGATCAAACGTTTTTTCTCCCAACAATTTATAATATTCAAATTGCTTTTTTGCAGCTTCTAAAAAATTACTTGCCATGTTTGTGATTTAAAATATGCTTAAAGATCACTCATCCTTCTCTTTCCCGCCCTTATTATAATCAACGCGGTTAAAAGGTTTATGTCCGTCTTCTGTATTGCTGTTATTATTGTTCTGGTAGCCTTTCTCGCTATTATAACCTGCGCCCTTCTCCTGCTTCCAGCGTTTATAACATTGCATTATCTTCGAATACAGATCTACCCCATCATGCGTAATTATAAATTCATTACTTACATTATAACAATATTTTCTAAAAGCGTAATAATCTATATTGTCGTCCCCGGTTAATTTTCTAAGTATTTCGGGACTTAATTTTTTTTGAACTTCTTCCTCTATCAAAAGGTCTTCAAAGATCTTTGCCAGTTTACGCACTTGTCTGCCTTCATTACTAAATTGCATATAAAGGGCGGTAATAGGACTAGTGGCGTAATCCATCGTCTTTATTTTACTTCTATCGATGATCGATTTCATATACTCACGCTCATATTGCTTAACTTTAAAAGAAGAAACGGTAATGGTATTTAAATTAATGAATTGCTTATCCATTACAATTCTGACATCTCCTTTGCTATTAGCAACTAGCTTGCTTACCGGTATATAAACCTTTGAGTAACCTACATAAGAGCAAATAAGCGTATCGTTATTATTTGACAATAGCAAAAACCTGCCGTCGTTATCGGTCATAGTTCCGTTACCATTACTTTTGTTAATGATGTAAACGAAAGGCATTACCGTATTACTGTCTTTCTCAACAATAACGCCTTTTAAGGTTCTTTGTGCGTTAAGACAGTTAACTATTATAGTTAATCCAAGCAGTAGTATAAGCCTATTAGGATTCAATGCTATAAATTTAACTTTCTAAATTATATTTATAAACACATAGTTAATAAATTAACCTTTTTTAGGCACAAAATTTTTTTAGAAAAAGGCTTATTTAATGTAAATTTAAGGTCTGCCCATGGAAAATTTTATAGTATCGGCCCGTAAGTATCGACCCCAGCTCTTTAATACAGTTGTTGGACAAGGCCATATTACAAATACCTTAAAAAATGCCATAGTCAACAAACAATTGGCTCAGGCTTATTTATTCTGTGGGCCACGTGGCGTGGGTAAAACAACCTGTGCCAGGATCTTTGCCAAGACCATTAACTGCTTTAACATTAATGCCAATGGCGAGGCTTGCGATACCTGTGATTCATGCACCTCCTTTAATTCCGGTGCTTCGTTAAATGTTTATGAATTGGATGCGGCAAGTAATAACTCGGTAGAGGATATCCGTAATTTAGTAGACCAGGTAAGGTTTGCACCGCAGTTAGGCGAATACAAAGTGTATATCATTGACGAGGTGCACATGTTAAGTACAGCTGCTTTTAACGCGTTCTTAAAGACGCTTGAAGAGCCTCCAAAACACGCTAAGTTTATTTTAGCTACAACCGAAAAGCATAAGATCATTCCAACTATATTATCACGTTGCCAGGTTTTTAATTTTAACAGGATAAAGACCGATGATATTAGCTCTCATCTTGCTTTTATGGCAAAAGAAGAGCATGTTACTTTTGAACCGGAAGCGCTTCATGTTATTGCTCAAAAAGCGGATGGCGGTTTACGCGATGCCTGTTCTATTTTTGACCAGATGGTTGCTTTTACCGGAAATCATTTAACCTACAAACAGGTTGTAGAAAATTTAAATGTTTTAGATTACGATTATTACTTTAAGATTACAGATTCTTTTTTAAGTCAGCAGTTACCTGAGATCATGTTAACCTTTGATGATATTTTGAAAAAAGGATTTGACGGGCATAATTTTTTGATCGGTTTAGGAGAACACTTACGTAATTTATTAGTTAGTAAAGACCCTCAAACCGTTTCGCTTATTGAAGTTAGCGAGAGTCTTAAAAAGCGTTATATAGAGCAATCTCAAAAATGTAATCTTACTTTTTTATTGAAGTCTTTGGCTTTAATAAGCAAAACAGATGTAAACTATAAAAGCGCCAAGAACCAACGCCTCCTGGTTGAACTGGCACTTATGCAACTCACATTTTTAACCGCATCGCCAGATGCGGAAAAAAAAAATGACGAGTTAGAAAGTTCTTTCGAAAAAAAAGCTGAAACAGAGGAGACAAAGTCTGCCATCCAAACTTATAATACAACACAAAATCCTGAAATTAAACTCGCATCCAAACCTAGTGTATCTTTTGAGCAGCTAAAAATAAAATCTGCTTTTAGTTTAAATGAGACAAAGGTAAATTACACAAATAAACCTATTGAGGCGGCCCTTAACACAACAGAAGATGCTCCCAAAGAAGCTAACAAAGATGTAACACTTGAGGATGTTAAAACCGTTATAGCCAGCTACGCGGCTATTAAACATCAAAGTGGGGCAAAACAAATAGCCACTACTTTATCAATGGCGCAAATAAATTTCTCAAACAAAACCATTACACTTAAGATCAATAACGAATCGCAAAAAGAAAGTTTAATGGAGATCAAGCAACAATTTTTAGATGAACTCCGAAAATTGCTTAGTAATAATTTAATTGGCCTGGAAATAGAAACGTCCATTAGCGAATCCCAGACCAAAGCCTTTAAGCCTGTAGATGTGTTTAAAAAAATGGCAGAAAAAAACCCAGCCCTTCTTGAGCTAAAAAAACGTTTCGATTTAGAAATAGATTATTAAATTTACAATGCAAAAAAATCCAGGGTAAATTATGAATACAAAATTAATTTTCTTTCTTGTCAGTTTATTGTTGACGTTTTTTTCATTTGCACAAACACCGGTAAAAAAAAATAAACATTTAGGTAACTCGTCGCCCGTTGTCGACCTTAAACAATCCAGTTTAAATTATGAATACGCTTTAAACGATCCTTTAAAAACGCGTATCTATACTTTAAAGAATGGCATGAAAGTGTATCTTTCTGTTTACAAAGATGCGCCGCGTATTCAAACATTCATAGCCGTTAAAGCCGGTAGTAAGAACGACCCACCAAATGCAACAGGCCTGGCACATTACTTAGAACACATGGTGTTTAAGGGTACGGATGTTTACGGAACAAAAGATTTTAAAAAGGAAGAAGCAGAGATAAAAAAGATAGAAAATCTTTATGAAGTATACCGCCAGACAAAAGATGAAGCCAAACGTAAAATTATTTATCACCAGATTGATAGCGTAAGCGGTGTTGCTGCAAAATACGCCATTGCTAACGAATACGATAAAATGCTGGCAACGATTGGCGCAAATGGCACTAATGCTTTTACCTCTTTCGACCAGACCGTTTACGTGAACGATATTCCAAGTAACCAAATTGATACCTGGTTAAAGATAGAAGCCGAACGTTTTCGTAAACCTGTTCTGCGTTTATTCCATACAGAGCTGGAAGCAGTATACGAAGAAAAGAACCGCAGTCTTGATAACGATAACGATAAAGTTTACGACGCCATCATGTCTAGTCTTTTTAAAAATCATACTTACGGAACGCAAACTACGATCGGTACTATCGATCATTTAAAAAATCCTTCACTTATCGAGATAAATAAATTCTATAATAAATATTACGTTCCAAATAATATGGCAATTATAATGAGCGGCGATTTTGATCCTGATAAAGTAATTGTAGATATTGAAAAACATTTTGGAAGTTACGCTTCTAAACCTGTAGAAGACTACAATTATAAACCTGAAGAGCCTATAACTTCAAAGATCGTGAAGACGGTTGTGGGTCCTGACCCAACAAGTGTTAACCTTGGCTGGCGTGTTGGCGGTGAAGGATCAACCGATGCCGACATGGGCGATCTGATGGCTTCCATTTTATATAATGGCACAGCCGGTTTAATGGATATTAATTTGAACCAGGCGCAAAAAGTATTAAGCAGTAATAACATCTTTTATGTTTTAAAGGATTATGCATTGTTTGGTTTTACAGGAGAGCCCAAAGAAGGACAATCTCTTGAAGAAGTTGAACAATTATTATTAAGCCAAATTGAATTGGTAAAAAAAGGAGAGTTTCCGGATTGGTTGCTTCAAGCTGTTATTACAGATCTAAAACTTAGAAAAACAAAAGAGCTTGAACAAAATTATTCGCGTGCTTCCGAAATGTTAGATGCCTTTGTAAATAATATTAAATGGCAAAAATCGGTTGACAGGATAGAACGTATCTCAAAGATCACGAAAAAGGAAATTGTTGATTTTGCGAATAAGAACTTTACAAATTCAAACTACGTTGTAGTATACAAAAAAACAGGCGAGAATGCTCCAACTGAAAAAGTTGTAAAGCCCGCTATTACACCTATTGAAGTGGACAGGAACAACACTTCAAAATTTGTTCAAAATATAAACGCAACGGTTCCCGCTAAAATAGAACCAAAATTCTTAGATTATGAAAAAGACATTCTTAAGTCAACTTTAAAATCAAACATACAACTATTGTACAATAAGAATACCGAGAACAAATTGTTTGAATTGTAT
Organism: Bacteroidota bacterium; assembly: GCA_030681615.1. Lineage (GTDB taxonomy): Bacteria > Bacteroidota > Bacteroidia > B-17B0 > Aurantibacillaceae > Aurantibacillus. Next base: position 2,653 of record JAUXSA010000026.1, on the reverse strand, counting down.
TATAAATTTGATATTGGTAAAAACAACGATAAATTGTTGCCGATAGCAATTAAGTATATTCCATACCTGGCAATTGAAGGAATGGACGCCGCAAAGATCAAACAGGAGTTTTACCGCTTGGGTTGCTCCTTCAATGTTTTTAGCGATAACGAAAATACCTGGATAAGTTTAGTTGGCTTAAATGATAATTTTGAAAAAGCTTTGAAATTATTTGAGAAGATGTTGGATAAACCCGTAGTTGACGAGACTGTTCTAAAGAATTTATTAGCAGATGTTATTAAGTCGCGCAACGATCTTAAATTACAAAAAGGCGTGATCTTAAATTCAGCCATGCTTAATTACGCGCGTTATGGTTCAGTAAACCCTTTCTCTCATGTTTTAACCGATGAAGAAATAAATAAAATAACTGTAAGTGATATTAAGAATAAAATCAGATCGTTAACAAGCTTTGAGCACAGGGTTTTGTATTATGGACCAAACAAGTTGGAAGAAGTGAAGTCTATGATAAATTCATATCACAATGTGCCTGAAAAATTAACGGCAACACCACCACTATATAATTTTGTAGAAAAACCACTTGACAAAACAGTTTATGTAATTGATTTTGACATGACCCAGGTAGAAATACTTATGTTGTCGAACGGAATAAAGTACGACCCAAAAAATGTTCCAATCATTGCGTTATACAATAATTATTTTGGAGGTGGCATGAGTAGTATTGTTTTCCAGGACCTACGTGAATCAAAAGCTTTAGCTTATTCAACAGGCTCGGGATATAACCAACCAAATAAAGCCAATAAAAATTATTTTAATAGTTCGTATATCGGTTCACAAGCTGATAAATTAAGCGAGGCTATAAAAGGCCTTAGCGACCTGTTAAATAACATGCCAAGGTCTGAAGCAGGTTTTAACTCTTCAAGAGAATTGATATTGCAGGAAATGAGAACACAGCGCATCACTAAATCAGAAATATTTTTTAGTTATTTATCTGCCGAAAATATGGGCAATAAAACAGATATAAGAAAAGACATCTATGAAAAAGTACAGAATTATAAATTAGAGGACATACAGAAATTTCAAAAAGAGCATATTCAGGGCAAACCTATTACCGTGTTGGTATTAGGAAAAAAAGAAAATCTTGATCTAAAAGTTCTTGAAAAATACGGTACAGTTAAATTTTTAACCTTAAAAGAAGTTTTTGGATATTAAATATATCTTTGACCCTACCTCAAAAATCTAAAATCAAAATGGTTTCTTTCGAAAATACAGAAAACGCATTCAAAGCAAAAACAAATTCAGAATTAAATCGCTCGTACTGGTTATTTAAATTGATCGGCAATCCTCTACTTGTAAAGATGGGTGCTAACTTTGGGCCGTTAGCATTAAACGTTGGCTTTAAAGGCTTGATCAAAAGCACCATCTTTAAACAATTTGTGGGTGGCCAAACAATACACGATTGCTCAGTAACAATTGCCGAATTGGGAAAATATAACATTGGTACTATTTTAGATTATAGTGTTGAGGGAAAAGAAAGCGAAGTTGATTTTGATAATTGCAAAGAAGAAACGCTTGAAACAATTAAAATGGCTAAGAACGACAAAAATATCCCGTTCTGCGTTTTTAAAGTTACAGGTTTAGCAAGATTTGATCTTTTAGAAAAAGTTAGTTCAAAAAAAACATTGACCGAGAGCGAAAAACAGGAATGGTTGCGCGTAAAGGATCGTGTAAGCAAGATCTGCGAATCAGCTTTCCAAAGCAACCAGGCTATTTTTATTGATGCGGAAGAAAGCTGGATCCAGCCCGCTATTGATGATCTTGCCAATGAGAATATGGCACTTTATAATAAGCAAAAAGCCATTGTTTACAATACATACCAATTCTATCGTCACGATAGATTAAGTTATTTAACTGACTCTATAAAAACCGGAAAAACTAACGGTTACCATATTGGCGCAAAATTAGTACGCGGTGCTTATATGGAAAAAGAAAGAAAACGTGCGCAGGAAATGGGTTACCAATCCCCTATTCAACCAAGTAAAGAGGCCAGCGACAAAGATTATGACCAGGCTTTAAAATTATGTATTGATAATATTGATGTTATAGGTCTTTGTGCCGGAACACATAATGAAAAAAGTAGTTTATATCTTGTAGAATTAATGCAGCAAAAAAACATTCCGGCAGCCGATAAACGCATCTATTTCTCGCAGTTATTTGGAATGAGCGATCATATTAGTTATAACCTTTCTTTAAATAATTATAACGTTGCCAAGTATGTGCCATACGGCCCTGTAAAAGAAGTTCTTCCTTATTTAATAAGAAGGGCCCAGGAGAATACCAGTGTTAAAGGTCAAACCGGGCGTGAGTTAAACCTCATTATGAAAGAGAAAAAAAGGAGATCAGAGTTAAAAAAATAATACTATTTCCTTCTCTGCTTTTTGCCTTTAAAATCGTACTTTTACCAGCTAAATGTACACGTTTCTTAACCAAAATATTTTTAAACAGATAAAAGATTGTGCCGACGACCTCAACGTTGATGCATATGCCATTGGTGGTTATGTACGCGATATTTTTTTGGAACGTAACAGTAAGGATATTGATATTGTAACTATTGGTAAAGGAATTGATCTTGCAACCGCTTTACATAAAAAATTGG
>JAUXSA010000006.1 GCA_030681615.1 Bacteroidota bacterium | reverse complement strand
CAGTTTTTTGTGTAATGCAAAACCGTTACTCGCCACCAAGTGTTTGGTTAAAAGAAGTAGTTGAGAAAAAAATTATCGGCGATGTTTACATGGTGCAATTAAATTGTTACTGGAACCGTGATGAGCGTTATTACAAACCCGGTAACTGGAAAGGCACACAAGATCTTGATGGCGGAACTTTATTTACACAGTTCAGTCACTGGATTGATATTATGTATTGGGTGTTTGGAGATATCACAAATATACAGGCAAAATTCGCCGATTTTAATCACCAGCAAACAACCGCTTTTGAAGATAGTGGTTTTGTGAGTTTTGATTTTGTAAATGGTGGCATGGGTTGCGTTAATTACTCTACTGCGGTTTGGGAAAAAAATCTTGAATCATCATTAACCATCGTTGGAAGTAACGGAAGCGTTAAAGTTGGCGGTCAGTATATGGATCAGATAGAGGTTTGTAATATTAAAGATTACACTATGCCTAAATTAGAGGAAACAAATCCTGCAAATGATTACGGAGCTTACAAAGGTTCTGCAAACAATCATCACAATGTTATTGAAAATGTTGTAGACACGTTAAAAGGAAAAAATAAGATCTCTACTAATGCTTTAGAGGGATTAAAAGTGGTAGATATTATTGAACGTATTTACGCGTTAAGACCAGCAAACGTTATTAAATCATTTAAAGAAATTACAGTTTAGAAAATCATATATGAGTATTTACAAAAAGATCTTAGAAAAGAACGCCACAGTTGCAGTGATTGGACTTGGTTACGTTGGTTTACCAATAGCATTGGCCTTCGCAAAAAAAATAAAAGTAATTGGTTTTGATATTAACGAGAAACGCGTTAATATGATGAAGAAAGGGATTGATCCTAGCCAGGAATTAGATAAAAAAGAATTCGCGAAATCGGATATTACTTTTACTCATAAATTGGAAGATCTTAAAAAAGCTAACTTTTTTATTATTGCTGTACCAACACCAATTGACGAACATAATTTACCGGATCTGAAACCTTTGATCGGCGCATCGACCACGGTTGGTAAAGTACTTAAAAAAGGAGATTACGTAGTGTACGAATCTACTGTTTATCCGGGTTGTACTGAGGAAGATTGCATCCCTGTATTAGAGCAGCATTCAGGTTTAAAATTTGTAAAGGATTTTAAAGTTGGTTATTCGCCTGAGCGTATTAACCCGGGAGATAAAGAGCATACAATTACTAAAATTTTAAAAATAGTTTCAGGTTGCGATAACGAAAGTTTAGATAACATTGCTAAAGTTTATGAAATAATTGTTGAGCCGGGAACACACCGTGCATCGAGTATTAAGGTTGCTGAGGCTGCAAAAATTATAGAGAACACACAACGTGATGTGAACATTGCGTTGATGAATGAGTTATCGATCATCTTTTCACGTATTGGCATAAACACTTACGATGTTTTAGAAGCTGCAGGTACAAAATGGAATTTCTTAAAATTCTCACCGGGTTTAGTTGGCGGACATTGTATTGGCGTTGATCCATACTATTTAACTTACAAAGCAGAAGAAATGGGTTACCATGCGCGCGTTATTAACAGCGGGCGTTACGTTAACGATAGCATGGGTTTTTACGTAGCTAAAACCTGCGTTAAACGCATTATTGCTGCCGGAAAAAACCTTTCAAAATCAAAAGTACTGGTTATGGGCGCTACGTTTAAAGAAGATGTGAGCGATATACGTAACTCTAAAGTAGCAGATATAGTAAAAGAATTAAAATCGTTTGGTGTAAAAGTAGATATCATCGATCCGCATGCTGATAGCGATGAATTAAAACACGAATACGGTTTTGGTTTAAATAAATTAAGCAAAGGTTACGATGGTGTTATAGTAGCTGTAAATCACAAAGAATACAAAACCCTTGACGAAAAATATTTTAAAAAGATACTTTCACCAAAAGGTATATTGGTTGATGTAAAAGGAATGTATAAGGATAAAATTAAAGGCTTAACATACTGGAGTCTTTAAAATTTTAAATTAAAAGTAATTCGAATGAAAATTTTAATAACAGGTGGTGCAGGTTTTATTGGTTCGCATGTGGTGCGTTTGTTTGTAAACAAGTACCCAAACTATACCATTCATAATTTAGATAAACTTACTTATGCAGGTAACCTTGCAAATCTTACAGATATTGAAAATAAACCAAATTATAAATTCATAAAAGGAGATATAGTTGATGCGAAATTCATTAACGAATTATTTAATAAAGAAGAATATAATGCAGTTATTCATTTAGCCGCAGAAAGCCATGTAGACAGAAGTATTACCAATCCTTTAGAGTTTGTAATGACAAATGTTATTGGCACGGTTAATTTATTAAATGCTGCAAAAGAACTTTATAAAAAAGATAATGCTAAATTCTCAAAATTCTATCATGTTAGTACTGATGAGGTTTATGGCGCTTTAGGAGAAACCGGGATGTTCACTGAAGAAACTTCTTACGATCCGCACAGTCCTTACTCAGCCTCAAAAGCAAGCAGCGATCATTTTGTACGCGCTTACCATGATACTTATGGTTTACCGGTTGTTATTTCTAATTGCAGTAATAATTACGGCCCAAATCATTTCCCTGAAAAATTAATCCCACTTTGTATTTACAATATTAAAAATAATAAGCCATTGCCAATTTACGGCAAAGGCGAGAACGTTAGGGATTGGTTATTTGTAGAAGATCATGCGGTAGCGATTGACGCTATCTTTAATAAAGCAAAATTAGGAAGTACTTATAATATTGGAGGTCATAACGAGTGGACCAACATAGACGTTATTCGTTTGCTTTGTAAAATAATGGACAAAAAACTAGATCGTCCTGCAGGCACCAACGAAAAGCTGATCACGTTTGTGAAAGACCGTGCCGGCCACGATCTGCGTTACGCCATTGATGCAAGCAAATTAAAGAATGACCTTGGTTGGGTGCCTTCTGTAACATTTGAACAGGGTTTAGATCGTACAGTAGATTGGTATTTAAATAATCAGGAATGGTTAAACAATGTTACTTCGGGTAATTACGCTAAGTATTACGAAGAGCAATATGTAAAACGCTAGATAAAAAAAGCCGAACAATTTGTTCGGCTTTTTTTTCAAAAAATTATTGTTTTATAATTTTTTGATTGTAGTTGAGATCAGAACCCGAAATACTAATAAAATATAAACCCGGTTTAAGGTCTTTTAAATCAAGTTGCGAATTTTCGTTATGAGTTCTTTCTTCTGAAAAAAGAACCCTTCCATTAATATCTCTTGTTTCTACTTTTATTTTCTCACCAGCTGTTGCGTTTGGAATAATAATAGAAATTAGATCATTAGTTGGATTAGGGTAGATCGAAATATTGTCGTTCTTGTAATTAACGATATTTACGGGGCCATCGTTAACATCTTTAACGGGATTACTTAAACGATAAGCTCCCCCACATCCATCATTAATAATTAATATAGCACCACCACCGCTTAAGTTTGATGAAAAACCCGGAAGTAAAGTTACCGAAGAGCCACCGTCCAACTCTGTGATACCACCGTTAGGAAATGCGCTAACAGATGCGGTAAGATAATTAGATACTTCATGATCACCAGAAGATAATGTTCCGGTGGCAAAGTTCCATGAGGCTGTGCAACCAGTGGTGAGATAATAATAGAAAGTTGATTGCCAATCCCAAATTAATAAATTTTGTTTTCTAATTTCAAATTTTACCAACTGAGTTTGATTTAATGGTGCAGTACTTGGCAAAGTATAGTTAAAATTAAAATCATATGATCTCGTTATAACATTGTCGCTTTTAATATACTCAAACTTGTATCCATTACGAGAAGTTAAATATAAATTCTCATCTCTAATAATCTCATTCGTTGTTGCATTTTTTTCAATAACATGAACCCACATAGTTAATCCCTCAATTAAATTAGGGCTATCTTCTGTTGGAATTATTTTATAATTAGTAGGGGTTAAGGCCTCAAAATTCTCCATAGAATAACTTCTTTCTACTATATTATTTTGCCAACTATAAACATTAATAATTTCTGAAGCACTCAAATTACTATTAATAGTTGCAGGATCCGAAAATCCTGATTTTGGCAGGCAAACAATTATAATTGTTGCCAGCATTGAAATTAGTGTTTTCATAATTAGTGTTTTCGTTTTAATTCGTTCATTTCTTTCTCAAGCTTTATAACATAAAGAGTAAGCTCTTCAATTTTTTCAAGAAGCTTTGCATCCATGGCTGCCATATCAATTCCATTTTCAACAACTTCATCAGCCGATGGAACGCCGGGTAAATGTTTGTTTTTATTTACATAAGCTTCAACTTCGCTTAAAGAAAGCATTTTGTAATTCTTATCAAATACGTAATCGGCCCAATTGGCAGTGTTCTTTACTGCAACTTTTACTTTTTCCGTTAATATTCCGGTTTCAACGTACAGTTTATATCCAGCTGGTAAATTTACTGTTGCAGGGTTTCCAATTAAAACATTGCTATTAACAGTTAAGCCCGCCGTTGGGTTGTTAGTTTTGATACCAACATTACCATTTGTGTGTTTTAAAAAAAGGAAATAATTTCCTTGATTAACTTGTCCACCAATTCCTGGTCTCCAAAAATTTAACCCTGTAGGCATAGTTTCTATACCCCAGATATTATTATTTGAGGGGGCTGGCCCTAAAACAATTTGAGGTCCGCCATAGGGGTTGTTTCCAGATACCGTAACAACACCATCAGCAACGTGAAGCCTGGTGTATGGTGTTAGTGTTCCAATACCTACCGAGGTGCCAACACCTGTAGGAAATGTGTTTTGTGACAGCAATGATGTTGTAAACATTGTGGCAGCCAGAATTAGCATTACATTAATCTTTTTCATAATTATTTTGTTTTATTTTTTTTACCTACTCTTTTAAAGCTTTTCGGTTTACGCTTTATTTTTTCCTGTGCATCATTATAAATATGATGCACAGGAAATTTTATGAATATTTATTTATTAATTATTAAACGTGATCTGAATATATGCTCGTCTTCGTGTAATTCGATCATATATACACCGTTTTGAATGTTGCTTATATCAATCTGTTCGTTGTTCTTAGAAAGTTCTAGTTTGTTTATTTTTGAACCATTAACCGAATAAATTGTAAGCGTGTATTTTTTTTCTGGTTTAAATCCATCTATCGAAATTATTACTTTGTCAATTGCCGGATTTGGCGAAACCTGGAAAGTTTTTTCAAGTGCGTTGTTATCTTTTAGTTCTGATAGCTGAGGATTAAATTTCCTTGCGGGATTATCAGACCAGGTAATTGTATTTCTATATGTTTTACATTTAGAAAGATCGGTTAGTATTAATGTAACTTCCAACACATCTCCTGTTGCGTATGGACTTACAACAATATTGTTAGATGTACCTGTTTGTTGTGTAGAAGTTGTAAGATTATTAACTACCCAAGAATAAGTAAGGCCGGCGGGGGGTGTTGTTAATGGTCCAAATGTTGGCCCAGGGAACATAGATATTAAATTTGGTTGTGCGCTTGGATGATTGATGTATTCAATTAACTGATCAGTAACATTGATATTACATGTTTGGGTCCCGCATGGCGTAAGAACAACAACAGAATAAATTCCAGGTCCTTGAAATGGGGTGTTGTATGATCCTCCGGGTATTTGATCACCATTGTAATACCAGGTAAATTTCCATTTTCCATTGCAATTACTTAATGGATTACTGTTCCATCCAATTGTAGGAATAGACCCTGGAGATAATGAGCAATATGATACATCAGAAGGACAAGCGCTAATAGTGCAATTGTTGTAGCTTGTAATGCTAATTGTTTGAACCGCTTCGCACCCGTTAGCATCTAGCATATAAACATTATAACTTCCACCGGTTGTAATATTTATAGATGATCCTGTACCAAAAGCATTGCCGTTAAGTGTCCAATTATGGTATGTAAAACCAGCCGGCGCAAATAAAGTAAATGGAGTACCTGTGCAAAAAGTTGTTCCTCCTGTACTTGTTGTAATTGGTCCGGCAGTTGGAGTAGTAGCGCATTTTTCACAAATGTTTGTTACTGCAACCTGAAAATCTAAAGCAGTAACACTCGGTACCGAAGATTGCATAGCTCTCGCCATTTCAATTGCGCTTTCGGTTATGATGTTTACACCAAAATTGTTTGAACTTGAAGCAGGCATTATTGCATCCTGGCAAGTAAAACCTAATGATGAATATTTAGTGAATCTTGATTTTTTTATGCCGTCTGATCTATTATGAAATGTTGCAAATCCTGAACCTTCAGAAAAACAATCAACCGATGTTGTTGCAAATTCAATATTAGCGGTACCTTTTCTAACATTAATAACAGAGCCATTAGTTCCAATTAACATTGCAAATGAGCTATAAGGCAATGCTCCGGAAGTAAGTCCGGTTAAAATCAGGCCGGTAGAATTATTTGTGATATGAGTTAATTCAGGAAAATTTGGATTAAGATAATTATTTGTTGAATTTAGAGTGCCACTTAAAGAAACAGGATTATTAAGATTGTTATCTAAACGAAAAAGGAAAATAGATTTTTGAGTATTTGTTGTAACATTTCCACCTACTACATAACCATTTTGATAATAATGTAAAGCTGTTATATCTTCATTTGTTAGCATAGAACCACTCGTAAGGCTAATTAATTTGAAGCTGGTTGAGGTAGGTAAACCAAAAGCACTTTCCTGAAAAGAGAAAATAAAAGAAGCGGCGCCAGAATTAGCGGATACTCCAAAAATTTTAAATTTACCGGGTTGCCCTTCAATTATTCCAGTAGCCCTAAGGTCGCCGAAATTATTTGCCTGATATACTTTGTACCATTCAATAGTTCCGTTTACCGGGTTTAATTTCAGAATAACTAATTCGGCTTCACCACTAGTATAATTAGCATTTTTTCTTAACATGCCAACCACATATACTTTCATGTTTGATGCCTGAATAACCTGCGTCACACGCATGGCTATATTATCGCCATCTTCATTTGTAAGTGTGAAGGTTTTTTTCCATACTATTCCTCCTGTAGTATTAGTTTTTATCAAAAAATTAGAAAATTCATCACCGCTTGTTGCTGTAACACCTGTTAACAAATAACCAACCTCAGAACTTGACAATGTTGATGTGATTGAAGTTATGTGCGTGGCGTATTGGTTGCCGGTAATATTGTAGCGTTTATTTAGTCCTGCTAAAGAGCCATCGGAGTTTAATTTTACCAGTACTGGATCAAGAATTGGAGAAGAAGCTGAGCCGAAATTTTTGGATCCCCCGGCTAAATAAAAGCTTCCGTTTTTTTCAAAATGTTGTGCGTCCCATTCGTTAGAATGGTTAGTGTTAAAATTTAGATTATACTCTTTGATTAACTGGGTTTGGGCTGTGGTTAATAAAGCACTAAAGCAGAAAGCTGCTATTATACTTTTTACTTTGGATTTTTTCATAAAATGCAGATAAATATTTTTCACCTACTCTTTTAAAGCTTTTCGGTTTCCGCTTAAAACACCATTTTTATAGCTATTTTTTTTGATTTTTAAAAAATAGGTAGCAGGTGAATGCTTGCAAAACTATAATGCTAAATGCCTGATTACTAATTAAAACAAGGCTTTGTGACGAATCCCCTAAGTAATAGTGATAAACTTTTGATTAGATAAATCAAAATCAGAAGAAAAAAAGAGAAAATGTGATGAAGTGTATTTAATTTTGTGACGAACCCGAAAGGTTAAAATTTGATTTTCTGAAGTTGGTCTAAATATGTTTCACCAACGGGTATTTTTTCTCCCTTAATTGTAACATCTTTTTTGCTTTTTTCCTGGATTTTATCGAGACGTACAATGCAAGATCTGCTAATTCGGAGGTATTCTAAAGGATCAGGAGTAAGACGTAAAAATTCGCCAATTTTATGTCTTATCACGTATTTTTTTGTATCTGTGTGAATTTCAATGTAATTGCCATCTGCTTTTATAAAATAAATAACACTTGTTTCAATTCTAATGTCTTTACCTTGTTCTCTAAAAACTACATAATTTGCTTTTTTAGTGAGGCGTTTCAATAGTTGGCGCAAAAGTTCACGTGTAATATCGCGGTTATAACTTAAGATCCTGAATTTGAAGAATAAATAGACAAGTATTGCAAGAACAGAAAAAATGGATAATCTAAACCACCAGGTTTTCCAGTAGGGGGGAGAAATAACAAATGAAAATTGTTGCTGGCCACTTTCCCATAAATGATTATTTCCCTTTGCCTGAACACAAAAAGTATAACTGCCCGGAGGCAGGGATGTATAAACCGAGGATAATCTTGTAGTATAATTCCATTTGGTTTCAAGTCCGGAAAGTTTGTACCTATATATTATTGGAGTATTTTCTAAAAAAGATATGGCTTTAAAACCTAATTCGATCCTGTTTTCATTGTAGTTTAAACTGAGCATGTTTTTTTTAGGTAATAGTTGATCGTTTACCTTTAATTGATTTATTTCTAAATAATACTCCGTGTTCTTTTTTTTATTTTGTAACATGTTTTTAGTAAAAGAACATAAGCCTTCCCTTGTTCCAACCCAAATTGTATCTTTAATTATTTCTATATCAGTAACCTCGTTGCTAATTAATCCATTACGGTTTGAAATAATATCAACACTAACTAATATATTATTCTTAAAAACTATGCGGTTTAAACCACTATTGGTACATGCCCAAAAAGTGCTATCATTTTCGATATAAATTTTGCTTACTATATTATTACTTAATCCCTGTACTTTATCTATTTTGTAAACTAAATTATTCTTTAAAATCAAAACGCCAGAACCTTTTGTGGCAATTAAAAGCGAATTACCCCAGGAATCCAGATCAGCAATTTTTGTTGAAGGGGGTATATCTATATTTTTGATATTTTCGATTTTTTGATCTTGTATTTTATAAAGCCCTCTATTACTTGCCAAATAAAATGTATTTCCATAGTAACAAATATCATTAACACGAAAGCCAATTTTTATTTCTTTTTTCTCGCCATTATGCAATACATTTATTGATCTGTAACTTGCAACTAAAAAAGAATCGTTATGATGAATGGTTACGTTAAGTGGATTAACATTTATATTATATAAAGATTGTTTATTATCAGCAGCAAAAAATGTATTATCCGAAATTAAATATATTTGTTGTTTGATCTTGTCGTATCTTATTAATGCTGGTAACTTTGTATGAGAAGTGTATTTTTTTGAAATTTCATTTTTTGACAAGACAGATATATTACCATTATAGTAACCTATCCATAAATTTCCAAACCTGTCTTGTTTTAAAGAATTTACCCAACTATCTGACTCATTATTTCGATAAGAGTTAACATAGGTGTTATTTGTATGATAAACTCCATCGTTTAAAGTTGAGAGCCATAAACCACCTTCATGATCAATAAATAGTTTGGTAACTGATTTGTTGGGTAAGAATGATCGTATTTGCTTTCCGGACATATTGTAAATTGTTATGCCCCCATATCTAAACCCTACCCAAAATAAACTATCATTTAATTTGCCCAGAGAGATTGGTTCGTGTAAAGTGGGTATGTTTAATGTATCATTTTGTTTTAGAATTCGTAAATTTTTGAAATCTGCAAAAACAGAATGTCCTGTTTTTTTAAAGAAACAAGCTCTTATTATGCTCCTAGCAGAACCATCTTTATACGAATTTGTTTTATACAGCCAATTTCCTGATATTTTTTCTTCGCGGTCTTTTGAATTGATAAAAAAGAATGAGTTTTCGTTTTCATCTGTAAGTAAAACAGTTTCGGTTAACTTACCGAATATGTTTATTGAGTTGTAAAGTGTTTTGCCATTATTGTCTATATGAATATATCCCGAGCCGTTTATAATACTCATATATAATGAACGATCTTGCGAAAGATAGAGGCAATTTGTGATAAAGTGATCCGGAATACTTACAAGTGTTTTATTAAATAAATAGGGCTTAAAAACAGGTTCACTACCACTGATGTAAAAAACACTTTTATTAAAAGTAGTACACCATATTTCGCCGTTTGTTTGAGGGTAGAACTTAAATATAATATTGTCTGTAAGTCCATCGTTTGTTGTAAAATTTTTAAATCTGTATCCATTATAACTCGAAAGGCCCTGGTCTGTTGAAAACCATAAATTCCCATATTTATCCTGAATAATATCATGAACCTGCGAGCTTGGCAAGCCATTATCTACAGAATAATGCGTAAAATTAAGATCTTGTGCGCAAATATTTCTAGCGTACAATAAATTTACGATCCATGTAACAAGTAAGATTAATTTTGTGTTTGACACGGTTAAAAATTTCTCGCATAAATTTAAGAATATATGTGATTAATTTGTATTATGCCTTCATAATGTATGCATAAAAAATAACTGGTTTTTTTTAGACAAAATCCGGTTTAATCCAATTTTACATCATTAAATTTTTTCGGATCAAAAAGATCTCCACTTAATTTTTTCGGGAATTTTATATCAAAATAATTTTCTACCATGGCTAATGTGCCATCTTGTTTAAATGAAACCGTTTTAGCAACCCAATAACCTTTTATCTTTTCGTAATTGCTAAATACACAATCGTTAACGCCTTTACCTTGTTTGTAGATAATTCGATGTAAATACATTCGCTCTGCATCTATCCAGAATTGATTGCTGGTACTATCATTCTTATCGGCACCAACAACATATACCTTTCTTCCGGCAAAAATATCTTCACGGGTTTTATTTAAATTGTAACCTAACGAGTCAAATAAATGTGCAGTTACTTCAGGTTTTAAAAAGTACACATCAAAAGCTGCAATTAAAAGATCGTGGATACCCGGTCTTGCAACGGGTTCTTTTCCTTCTGCAAAACCATACACCATGTGGTTTGTAAACAAAACACCGTTCTTGGAATCTTTGGTCTTGAATTTAATTAATAATTTTCCGGGAAAAGTTGCGGCTTCGTGCCACAGTTCCATTTTTTCTTCTTTACCATCTCTGTAAAAGTGAGATTCCTGGCTGAATGTAAAATACCTATACCATTTATCTCCGGCATAAGCTTTGTGCATAGCGGCAATTACATCGTTACCGGTTTTATAAGTAGTTTTTGTTTGCGATTGAATTTTGATACCAATCGTTAGAAGCAATAGCGAAGTAAAAAGAAATTTCATTTTAGAAAAAGCATTTAATAATTATTTATTCTAACTCTAATTGTAACTCACAAGTAAGTTCGCTTTTGCCTTTTTTATCCCAAACCTTTGACTTCCAGTTAAAGGTCTCACCTTTTTCATAGCCGCTTGCAGGCGCAGTAAAATCAATCGATAAGGCTTGTTTTACCAAAGCAACATCAACCCCGGTTGAATCATAAGAAGAAAAAAGGTCGGCAACATCCAGAACAGTTTTGCCTTTCGAATCAGTAACAACAATAGAAGCGCCCGGGTAAGCTTTGCCCTCTAGTTCTGTAAATCCGCCTATATCACTAAAAACCAAAGAAATAACTTTTCCCGGCTGTATTTTAACATCTGTTGTTTTTTTACTGTCTTTAACCAGATAAGAATTACCAACTGTAAAACCATTGTATTTAACCATTAAGCCCGATAACAGGTCTTTTTTAACGCCTACAGAGCACGAAGCAACCAGTATTAACGCGGTAATAGCAATGGCAGCGATGAGTTTAGTTTTTTTCATTTTAAACAATTTAAAATTAATATAACATCAAAATAATACTAGTGTAAGATAAGCAAAAATTTTTGTTATGTGTGTGCAATATTTACTTAAAATATTTTTGCCATTCCCGCCAATCTATTATATTTGTGTATTAAGGATTTACAATGGGAAAAGAAGATAGCGCGGTAACTGCGGGTAATTTGAGTTTTGAGGATTTCAGGAAAATTGTTCTTGAAGATTTTAAATTGGCTAACGAAAGCAGACAGGCAAGTTTATTAGGAAGAAAGGAAGTTCTTACCGGAAAAGCAAAATTTGGAATATTTGGAGATGGTAAAGAAGTGGCTCAAATAGCCATGAGCAAGGTATTTAAAAATGGTGATTTCAGAAGCGGGTATTACCGCGATCAAACATTTATGTTAAGTATAAATGCCATTACCCTGCAACAATGGTTTGCAGGTTTGTATGGGCATACCGATCTTACTTTAGAACCTATGAGTGCTGGTCGCCAGATGGGCGGGCATTTTGCAACTCATAGTTTAAATGAAGACGGATCTTTTAAAGCACTTAAAGACCAAAAAAATTCAAGCAGCGATATTTCGCCAACAGGTTCGCAAATGCCCCGGTTGTTGGGTTTGGCTTACGCATCACATTTTTATAAAATAAATAAAGACCTTCACATCGCACCATTTAATACTTACAGTAATAAAGGTAATGAAGTTGCTTTTGGTACTATTGGCGACGCTTCAACAAGCGAAGGGTTGTTTTGGGAAACCATTAACGCTGCCGGTGTACTTCAAGTGCCTTTGTTAATGAGCGTTTGGGATGACGGACACGGGATATCTGTTCCAAAAAAATACCAAACAACCAAAGAAAGTATCAGCGAAGTGCTGAAAGGATTTCAGCGTGATAATAACGGAAAAGGCTTTGAGATATTTAAAACAAAAGGCTGGGATTATGCGCATTTATGCGAGACCTACGAAAAAGCCATCAAGGTTTGTAGAGAAGAACACGTACCTGTTTTAGTACACGTTGAAGAAGTAACTCAACCGCAAGGTCACAGTACAAGCGGCTCGCACGAGCGTTATAAAAGTAAGGAACGTTTGCAGTGGGAGCAGGATTTTGATTGCATTAAACAAATGCGTGAATGGATTATAAATAACGCATTGGCAAACGACGCAGAATTAAATAAGATAGAAGAAGATGCCAAAGAGCTTGTGAAAAATGCAAAAACTGCGGCCTGGAACGATTATTTAACACCACTAAAAAACGAAGTTGCTGAGGTAAGTGCTTTGTTTGAAGAAATGGGAAGTGAAGAAATTCTTGCAATAAAAAAAGAGTTGCAAGGTATAAAAGAACCAATAAGAAGAGATATTCATGTGGCTGTAAAAAATGTTTTACGTTTAACCGTAAATAATTCTTCAGGCGCGCGCGAAAAATTAATTAATTGGTTAGAGACCTCTAAAGAAATTAATAACGACCGCTTTAGTTCACATTTATACTCTCAATCGCCAAAACAAATAAAAAATATTTCTCCACTAGCAGTAGAGTATACTGAAGATAAACAAATGGATGGCCGCGAAATTTTACGCGACAATTTTGATGCTATATTATCAAAATATCCTGAGGTAATGATCTTTGGTGAAGACTCAGGAAAAATTGGTGGCGTTAATCAGGGATTAGAAGGTTTGCAGGCTAAATATGGCGAGCATCGTGTATTTGATACAGGTATTCGCGAAGCAACTATTATGGGCCAGGCTATAGGCCTTGCCATGAGAGGCCTGCGTCCAATAGCGGAAATTCAATACCTTGATTATTTATTATATGCTTTGCAATTAATGAGCGATGATCTGGCTACTTTGCAATGGCGTACCAAGGGTAAACAAAAAGCCCCGGTAATTATTCGCACCCGTGGTCATAGGTTAGAAGGTGTTTGGCATAGCGGTTCGCCAATGGGAATGATCGTACATGCCTGCCGTGGAATAAATATTTGTGTGCCGCGTAACATGACCATTGCTTCAAGCTTTTACAATACCTTATTAGAGTCCGATGAACCAGCTTTGGTTATTGAACCTTTAAACTCTTACCGTTTAAAAGAAAAGTCGCCTGCTAATTTTGGTGCATACAAAACAGCTTTGGGTATTCCTGAAGTTTTAACTACAGGAAGTGACATTACTTTAGTTTCTTATGGCAGTAGTATTCGCGTAG
This sequence comes from Bacteroidota bacterium, assembly GCA_030681615.1. Lineage (GTDB taxonomy): Bacteria > Bacteroidota > Bacteroidia > B-17B0 > Aurantibacillaceae > Aurantibacillus. The sequence continues at coordinate 14,637 of JAUXSA010000006.1, read as the reverse complement.
CACAAGAAGCAATTAAGAATTTAGAGAAACATGGTATCTCTGTTGAATTGATAGATGTGCAAACTTTAATTCCGTTCGATATTCATCATTCAATCGTTGAATCGGTTAAAAAAACAAACCGCCTTTTGGTGTTGGATGAAGATGTTTCGGGTGGTGCAAGTTCATACATCCTTCAAAAAATTGTTGAAGAGCAGGGAGCTTATAATTTCCTTGATTCTGCACCTTTAACACTTGCATCAAAAGACCACAGGCCGGCCTATGGCAGTGATGGTGACTACTTTAGCAAGCCTAATTCGGACGATGTTTTTGATACTATTTATAATTTAATGTCAGAAGTTAATCCAGGTCAATATCCAAAAATTTATTAAAAAATTGTAAATTTATCATCTCGGCACGGAAATAGGAGTAAGAAGGTAAGCAAAAAACACACATGAAATGAGCCTACATAAAAATTTAAACTGGCAAATTCCATGTGACAAAATGGAAAATAAAAAAGACACATGAAAAAATATATACACACACTGCTACTTTGTTCTTTAATTGTTTTTGGTACTAAGGGTTTTTCCCAAACAAAACCAGAGGAAGATGCTCCAAAAAAGAAAAATGAGACCAAGATCACTGAAGTTGTGAATACCGATTCATTACCTGCCAGCGAATTATTACAACGCGCTGTTAATTGGGTTAAACTTGAAAATAATCTTTATGGTAAATCAAGCGGTGTAACTACCGGCTCAAAAGCAGAATGTACAGCAACTTTCCCTGTTAAACCAAAAGAATTAAACCCCGAAGTTGATTACACTGGTAAAATAAGTATGAAAATTGCTATTGAGTGTAAAGATAATAGATACAAATACACTGTTTCTATGATAAAACATATAAGTACCAGTGGCAAAACCTCTGCAGGTAGTATTGATAATAAAGTCCCTGAGTGTGGTAGTATGGCCATGGGCGATATTATCTGGAAAAAATTAAAAGGCGAGGCTTTAAAAGATGCCGCCCGCGTTATTGAAGATCTTAAAGAAGGTATGAAAATAGCTTCAGCAGAGGCCGGAAAAGAAGAATGGTAATTGGTTTTAATTTTCAATATTAAAGTAATAGTTTTTTTCCTGCTCCAATCCCTTATCACTATAAACAATAACCGGGTTACCGTTTTTTGTTTCTCCTAAAATTTCAAAACACTTACCGTTAAAAGTGCAGTTTAAAACAGTTAGCTGTAATTGCGCATTATTTTTTTGCGCGGTTAACTTTATTTTATCGGGCCTTACAAAAAGCTTAGAACGCTGTTTAGTTTTTTTTTCAAGATCTTCTGGTTTTATACCGTTAAATGGGCCCAGAAGTCCCGCCAGCTTTATGTTGTTTGGTTTGTAATAGATCTGCCATTTTTCGCCCATTTGCAGGATCTTGCCATTGTCAAGCACGGCAAGTGTATCGGCATATTTTAATGCTTCCTCGGCTAAATGAGTTATTAAAATAACAGCTGTATTATTTTTTTTAACCTCGTTCATAATGAACGAAAATAATTTCTCGCTTAAAATAGTATCCAAATTACTAAAAGGTTCATCCAGTAATAAAATTTTTGGTATAATAGCTAAGGCCCTGGCTATTGCCACACGCTGCTTTTGGCCGCTCGATAAAAACCTGGCTTTCGAGTTCTTTAAAGCAACAAGATCTAATAATTTTAAAAGTTTGGCAGCTCTTTTTTGTTTTGATTCGTTGGTGTAACCAATTAATTTGTCATAAATATTTTCTTCAACGCTGTGGTTATCTAAAACATAAAAATCCTGGCTCACCAGTTTCATCTCCTCATAACCGGGTATTAAGTTGTAAGAAGGGCCAAGTACTTTTTTATCCTCGAATAAAACTTCACCTTCGTTCAGATCTTCCAACCCATAAATGCACTTCATGAGCGTGGTTTTTCCGCTCCCGCTTTTACCAACTAAAGCCAAGATCTCTCCTTCTTTTAATTGGAGAGACACATTTCTTATTCCCTTAAAATAATTTTGATTGTTGTAGTTGAATGATATGTTGTTAACCTTTAAGATAGTTTATCTAACTAAGGTTAAACTCTGTTTTAATTTGTAAGACTTACCATCAAAACCTGAAGCTTCAACAATTACAAAATAAACACCGGCTTCGCATGTTTCTCCACTGGTAGTATGTCCGTCCCATGACCCATTTATACGATCCCATTTAATGATGATGGTGCCGTAACGGTTATAGATCCACACATTCATGCTTGAAATACCTTTTGCAATTGGTTTAAAGATCTCGTTAATATCATCACCGTTTGGTGAAAAAACAGTTGGTAAAGTAACACCAGATGAATCGCCAATTCTTAATGAATAACTAGATGTATCGTTACAATCCAAATTACCAAAAGCAATAAGTGTAACCGAATAACTACCGCTTATCGAATAATCTTTTACAGCATTAAGCGAAGTTGTATTTACAGAAGGATCGTCGTTAAACAACCATTGGTTGGAAATACTATTTGTAGAGTAATTGGTCAGTATTAATTGATTTGGAAAACCAACACCGGTAAGACTGGCGTTAAAAGCCGCGTTGGCCGATTTGGTAACTATTACGGTTGTGGTTGCAACAGAAGTACCGGTAGCATTTGAAACCACTAAATTGATAACATACGAACCGCCGGCTGTAAATACAAAAGTGATAGACGGACTGCTAAGGTCAGGAAAAACGGTAACCGATCTGGAAGGTGAAACAGACCAGCTAAAATCTGTTGGTGCGTTTGAAGTTTGTGTTGTAAAAGTTAATGCAGTGCCCGAACATAAAGTGGCAGAAGGGCTTACAATGGTAGCTGTAGGCACTTGCGCAAGTGCGCTTATACAAATAAATGGTAAAAAAAATGTTTGTAAAAACCTATTCATAAACTCCTATAAATTTACTAAAAATTCCAATGTATTTACATTGTCGGCAAAATCAGTAATAACAGGCTGTTGTGAATAACCAAAAGGGATGTTTTTTGCACCTACAATGCACTGTAGATCGTCTTTTATTGAGTCTAAATAGGTATTTAGTTCTTTTTCGTTATCGTAATATTGGTAATATAAAACCCCTACAGGCGAGTGCAAGTCTTGGTTTTCTTTGATCATTAAAAAATTATTGTCCAAAAACTCCATCGATTCGAGCAAATAGATGGCGCGGTGGTAATCATAATTATTACCGTATTTTTTGTTATTTACTACAAAGCCATAATCTACAATTGACTCAAAAAAGGTATTAAAATTATAACCCTTTGGTACCAGTAATTTGCTCACATTTCTGCAGCCCAGGCCAAAATACAAGAAAATATCCTTCCCAAGGTTTTTGAGGTCCTGTGTACTTTCCTTTCCGGTTAAAACTGCAATTGAACTACGGTTTTTACGGATTATATGTGGGTATTTACCAAAATAATAGTTAAAGTGTCCGGCTGTGTTATTACTGCCTGTAGCAATTACAGCATCAAAGGCTCCCAGTTTACCTTCTGCAAATAAGATCTGTGTCTCAAACTCGGGTTGGTAATGCGTGAGTAATTTTAAAAAGAAAGGCATTAAAAGATTATCATCACTCGAAAGTTTTATAAGGGCAATATTGCCGCTTAAAAGCACACATAAAATATCGTGAAAACAAACTATTGGCACATTGCCGGCACAAATAATAGCAATGGTTTTAGGGTCTTTTTCTTTAATAGATGTTGAGAATTTTATCAATTCTTCTTCCTTTAAAAGGCTACTAACGTTAATTAAAGATTCTTTAACAAATTCAGGAATAAACCAATTGTTATAGATGTGGGCCATTTCAATAAGCTTCTCAAGGCCTTGGTGCAATTGGATTTCAGAAGTACGTTGCTCGTTAAAATGCCGGTTTATAAACAAACCTACCTGCACAAAACCTTGTATTCTTTGTTTTAAAGTCATTTTTTTGGTTGTATATTTGTACCCGATTTTAAAGCAACAAAACTAAGTAAAAAAATGGCAATTAAAATAACAGACGAATGTATTAATTGTGGTGCCTGTGAACCTGAATGTCCTAATAATGCCATATACGAAGGCGGTGCCGAATGGCGTTTTGCCGATGGTACCGGCGTTAAAGGAGCCTATACTGGAAAGAACAGTGGGGAAGAGGTAGATGCAGATTCGCCGCAGGTACCAAAAAACATGGATGTTTATTTTATTGTGAGTGATAAATGTACCGAGTGTAAAGGTTTTCACGACGAGCCACAATGTGCGGCTGTTTGCCCGGTAGATTGCTGTGTGCCTGATGAAGATAATGTAGAGACAGAAGAACAGCTTTTAGAAAAAAAGGCTTCGCTTCACCTTTAATTTCCTTTTCAATTTTCTTGTTTCTCGTTTTTTCTTTGTAAATTGTAGTATAATAATTTATATATGAAAAAATTATTACCTTTTATTTTTGTTTTATTTTTTGGTTTCCAGGTAAAAGCGCAAATGTGGTGTGCTCCAGGTGCTACTTGGCATTATAGGGTTTATGTAGCATGGCCCCCTATTGATTATACCGATGGACATTTAGAATTAAAGGTGACAAATACTGTTACTATAAATAACACAGTTTGTCAAAATATGGATGGAGTTTTCAAAGGAGTTAAAAATTTCCCAGGCGCTCAAACTATAACGGCTAATTGGGTAAATTTTCAAACCTATGAAAACGATAAAGTTGTTTATATTTATAATCCTGAATCATTGAGCTTTGATACAATAGCGAATTTTAACGCAAATATTGGTGATAAATGGCTTGCGATTCGTTTTCCGTTTATTACTTGCAGCACTCCCTCTCGACCTTCACTGACTGTTGTAGATACAGGACACGTGTTCATAAATAATATATATCTCAAAAAAATCAAACTTGCTTCTTTACCAACAAGCACATATGCTATTACTTTTATAGAAAAAATCTCAAATCTTTCTGGATTTTTATTTTCTTACATTGGTAATAATTGTCAAACAGACGGCCACGGTTATGGAAATTTTGTTTGTTACAGGGATGACAATTTTCCAGTTTACAATCCCGGTGCAGTAGTTTGTGATTATGTCCCAACAGGAGTAGGTGTAAGCGAAAATTCAATTACTAATTCAACTTTAAAACTTTATCCAAATCCAACAAACGGAATTTTTAATATGGAATTAATTGAGCCGGTTAGCTTAAAAATATACTCTGTAACAGGTGCTTTGGTTTACGAAAAGGTTTTTAACGAAATAGGAAATTTTCAGCTTGATATCTCTCAGCTCCCAAATGGTATTTATAACCTAAGAACCGAAAGTAGTAGGGAAGTATCCAACACAAAACTTATAAAAAATTAAGGTAAAATCCCCCCAAAAGGGTGCAAAAGCGCCCTTGTAGCATCCGCAAAAAATCCTATTTTTGTAAGCCTTAATTAATATGGTTTTTAGTAGCATAACTTATTTAGTTTATTTCCTCCCAATATATTTATTGCTATACCATTTAGCGCCGCATAAATTCAAAAATGCGGTAATTTTAATTGCAAGTATTTATTTTTATAGTTGGGGCGGACCAAAATTTATTTTCATTATTCTTGGTACCACCTTTTTAGATTATTTTTTGGTAAATGCCATGCACAACCAAAAAACGCAAAAGGCAAAAACCAAATTCTTAATTATTTCTTTGTGCTTAAATCTTGGTCTGCTATTTTATTTTAAATACTGCAATTTTTTTATCGAAAATGTTAATGCTCTTTTGGGAACAGAGATCTCCTGGATAAAAGTAGTGTTGCCAATAGGGATCTCGTTCTATACATTCGAGAGTTTAACGTATGTAATTGATGTTTACCGCGGAGTTCACAAACCATTAAAGAATTTCTGGCATTACCAGACCTACATTTTATTATTCCCAAAATTAATTGCCGGCCCTATTGTACGTTACCACGATATTGCTGATCAAATTACCAACCGCGAAAAAAATTATACACCCAATGTAAAACTCAGTGGCTTTTTAATTTTTTGTTTAGGTCTGGCAAAAAAAACAATTATTGCCAATACACTTGGTATGCAGGCTGACGCAGTTTTTAAATTACCTGCCGAACAATTAGATACCGCCGCTGCATGGGTTGGCGCACTGGCTTACACCTTCCAGATCTATTTTGATTTTAGTGGCTATAGTGATATGGCTATTGGTTTGGGAAAAATGATGGGTTTTAGGTTTCCTGAGAATTTTAATAATCCTTATACCTCTGCAAGTATTACCGAATTCTGGCGTCGCTGGCATATTACTTTAGGTAGCTGGATGAAAAACTATTTATACATTCCTTTAGGAGGAAACAAAGGTCCTAACTCTAAATTATACCGCAACCTGATAATTGTTTTTTTACTTTCAGGTTTATGGCATGGCGCCAGTTGGAATTTTGTATTGTGGGGCGCATACCATGGATTGTTCCTGGTACTCGAGCGTTTGTTCTTAGGAAAGGTTTTCGAAAAACTTGGAAAATTTATTGCGGTACCCGTTACTTTCATAATTATTATAACAGGTTGGGTTTTATTCAGGAACGAAGATCTGCATTACGGACTGAACGTTATTAAACAAATGTTCTCGTTCAATTTCTTCGACGGAAAATTTGCAATGAACAATGATTTTATTTTTATGGCTGTGGTAGCATTGGTGTTCTCTTTCTTCGCTATTACCAGGAAAACAAAACAGATCCAGGAAAAAGTGTACGGCGAGAATTTTTCGGATTCAGGAAAATGGTTAGCAGCAGTAACCGGAATTGTATTGTTTTATATTTCGTTAAGTTATGTATCGGCACTTGATTTTAACCCTTTTATTTATTTCAGGTTTTAATGGCGGTTAAACAAAAAACATATTCATTCCATCATGTAGTTATACTTATAGCTATTGCCTGGCCAATGATCTATTCTATCATAAAATACCAGGGACGTGATGGTGCGGATGATATTAGTTACAATAAACCAAATTTAATTGGTCTTGTAATTAGCGACGAGAAACCAAAATTTTCAACAAGTGCATGGTTTGACGGTTCGTATCAGGCCGCAACAGAAGATTACAATAATGACCACTGGGCTTATAAAGAAACAATGGTGCGCCTTAACAACCAGTTCTATTACACAGCATTTAACCAAATTCGTGTAAATGGTTTTGTTATTGGTAAGAACGATTATGTGTATAGCGAAAGTTATATTTTTTCTGCTTTTGGTGATGACCTGATGCCGGAATTAAAAGTAAAAACACTTTTACAAAAAGCAAAGGTGATACAGGATACTTTAAAGAAAAAAGGTATTGATCTTCTATTAGTGTATGCTCCCGGTAAAGGCGCTTCGTGTAAAGAATTTATTGAAGATAAATATGTGCATCCGGTAAAAAATACCAATCATAATTTATTTGCTTCCAATAGCAAAGATCTTAGTTTAAATTATTTAGATCTCTATTCATATTTCGAAAAATTAAAACCAACATCACCGCACGCTCTATTCCCGAAATTTGGTCACCACTGGAGTTATTATGGCGAGTGTTTGGCGGTAGATACTATTATTAAACATATCGAAAAATTACATAATTGTGATATGCCATTTATTTTTTGGCCGAAGATAGAAGTAGTAGATACTGCAAGAAGCCGTGATGCTGATGTTTTAAAAAGCATGAATTTATATTCTAATCCGGAACAAAATATGCAATTAGCTTATCCTCTCATTCAATTTGAAAATGATAGCTTAAAAAATACAACACGTGTGCTTACTATATCTGATAGTTATTGGTATGGCCCGGTTTATATGGGAGTAGGGCAGGCTTGTTTTGCGGGCGGGCAGTTCTGGTATTATGCGAATAAAGTTGTGCCTTCGCCAAGGCCGGGTGAAAAAGTTGAGGTGTGGGAATTAGATCTTAAAAAAGAAATAGAAAGTAACAGCGTTATTATGATCCTGTATTCAGATGGGAATTTACCTATGTTTGGAAATACTTTTATTGATGATGCTTACGAATTATATACTTCGCCAAAAACATATTATCCACGTGCCGAAAGAAATAAACAGATCCAGGTGTATGCAAAACAAATTAGAGAAACCCCTGCATTGTTAAAAAAATCAACTCAAAAAAGCAGCGACCTGCAAATACCATTAGATAGTGCTATTAGAGTGGATGCGATGAAGATGGCAGGATTAACAAAATAGTTTGTCCCTCTTTGGAGAGGTTGCCCGGAAGGCGGGAGAGGAATAATAATAAAATTAAAATATATGAAAATGAAAAATAGAATAATAATACTTTTTACGCTGGTATCCCTTTTTGCAAAAGCAGATGAAGGAATGTGGATGCCACAGTTAATTCAAGCGCTAAATATTAGCGACATGAAAAAAAATGGCTTTAAATTAACAGCAGAGCAAATTTACAGTATTAACAAAGCAAGTATGAAAGATGCTGTGGCAATATTTGGCGGTGGTTGCACGGCTGAGGTTATTTCTACTAAGGGATTGATATTAACTAATCACCACTGTGGTTTTTCTTCTATTGCAGGCTTAAGCACCGTGCAAAACGATTATTTAAAAAATGGTTACTGGGCCATGAAAGCCGAAGAAGAATTACCCTGCCCGGGTTTAACTGTAACTTTTATTAAAAGAATTGATGACGTTACTACAAAAGTTTTTGAAAATATAAAACCAACTTTTTCAGAGATCCAAAAAGATTCAGCAATACAAGCAAATATAAAAGTACTTGAAGCGTTAGCAAAAAAGGATTCACATTTTGATGCATTCATTCGTCCATTTTATTATGGTAACGAATATTATTTATTTGTAATAGAAACTTTTAAAGATATTCGTTTAGTTGGCACACCACCTGAGAGCATTGGTAAATTTGGCGGAGAGACCGATAACTGGGTTTGGCCCCGTCACAACGCTGATTTTAGCATGTTCAGGATCTATAGCAACAAAGAAAATAAACCTGCAGATTTTAATAATGGAAATATTCCTTATGTGCCGATTCATTCTTTTCCAATTTCATTAAAAGGAATTGAAAAGGGTGATTTTACAATGGTATATGGTTTCCCTGGTAAAACGCAGGAGTATTTAACATCTTACGCAGTTGATCTTTTAATAAATCAGCAAGACCCGATTCGTGTTGGTTTGCGCGAAAAACGTTTGAATATTTTAGATGCAGACATGAAAAAGAATGACACCATTCGTTTAATGTATACAGCTAAATATGCGGGTGTTGCTAATTATTATAAAAAGTGGAGTGGCGAAATGATCGGTCTTGAAAAATCAGATGCGATAAACAAAAAGAAAAAACAGGAAGCTGAATTTCTTACTTTAGTTTCTGCCGATCCAAAAAAAGCCGAATTGTATAAGAATTTATTTATTGAGTTTAAAAGAACCTACACTGAGTACGCACCATTAAGTAAACAATTCGATTATTTTACCGAGTGTTTATGGGGTGTTGAGGCTTTTAAATTCTCCTCGGCCTTCATAAATGTATTTAGCGAATTAAAACTTAAGCAACAAGGCAAAGAAAACAAATTTGATGCCGTTTATAAAGCCACAAAACCTGCTATTCCTTTTAAGAATTTTAATAAAGAAACTGATCGCAAAATTTGTAAAGCTATGTTAGAAACATACGTGGCAAATATCGATCGAGAATTCATGCCACGTTTTTTAGATTCACTTTTAACGGTGCATAATGGAAATGTAATTGCTTTAACCGATTTCTTATATAACAATTCAAGTTTTGTTGATAATGAAAAGGCTAAAGCTATGTTTAGTGATTTTGAAAAGAACGCAGCTTTATATGAGCGCGATCCTATGTACTTATTGGCTTCAAGTATATTGGTGCATTATCAAAAAACGGTTATTCCGCAAATTGGATATTATGATCGCCAGATAAACGAATTACAAAAAGTATATATGAAAGGTTTGATAGAGAATGTAAAAACAAAAAAATTCTATCCTGATGCCAATAGCACATTACGTGTTTCTTTTGGTAAGGTAGCAGATTACCAACCAAGGGATGGTGTGGCTTATTTGCATTATACAACTATTGACGGTATGGTAGATAAAAATAAAACAGGTCTTGAGGATTTTTATGTGAAGCCTCGCTTAATAGAATTGTTCGAGAAAAAAGATTTTGGCCAGTATGCTGATAAGAACGGGAAATTAAGGATTGCCTTTACCGGCAGTAACCATACAACCGGTGGTAACAGTGGCAGTCCTGTAATTAACGCCAATGGTGAATTAATAGGAACCAACTTTGACAGGAACTGGGAAGGTACTATGAGCGATGTAATGTATAACGGCGATTTTTGCCGCAACATTGTATTGGATGTAAGGTTTACTTTATGGATAGTAGATAAGTATGCCGGCGCCGGTTATTTATTGAACGAGATGAAATTGATCAAGTAAAAATTAACCACATAGGCACATTGGTTTTTTTATTTAGGAATGCCTATTAGCTTAGAGAACATAGCTTTGTTTCACTTGCGAAACAAACTTTGTGTCCCTTTTTTAAGATCTGGTTAATTTCTTCTATATGTCTATGTGGTTTAAAAAGTCTTGATGATACAATTTGCCTGGTGTTTAACCGGAAAGTTACAAGAGTTAGCAATAAAACATTTTTTATTTGCTACAGCGTGTAAAGCGTTAGCTTGTTCTATGTGATCGGCATTCGTAATTGTTACAGTCGGAAATAAAGTTACTTCCTTAAATTGTCCGCCACCACCTTCGTTCTCTTCCATTGTACCTTCTGCATTATCAACATATTCAACTACTGTAATGCCATTATCTGCGCAAATATGCAAATACCATAGCATGTGGCATTGCGAGAGGGCAGAAAGTAAAAAGTCTTCCGGATTATGTCTTGTGCCGTCTCCACGAAAAGGTATGTCGGAAGATGCTAAAATATCAACTTTGTTCTTTATGGATACAGTATGATTACGGCTATATGACTTTGCATCAATCGTGCCTTGTCCTGTATTTCCTGTCCAGGTAATAGTGGATTTATAATGATGTTCTTTTTTCATTTTGTTTATTTTTTTAACACATAGGCACATAGTTTTTAATTCTATTTGCTGTTAGTTATAATTGCAATTGCAGGTAACATAGAAGAGGAAGCAAAGCTTCCTCTTTGTGACTCTATGTATTTCTTTTCTAATTAATTTACTATGTTTCTATGTGTTTAAATTTTATTTGGTTGTAGTTATCGGCATTTGCATTTTAGCTTTATTTATGGCACCTCCGTTAATTACTGTAATATAAACAGGGGCAACCTTTTTATCACCTTTCTTTTTCTTTTTAATAGCAGGCGTCTGAACTCCCTCCCACGAGCCGCTTTTGCACCAGCTTGTTATTTCACCACCGTCAACAATTAATTTTGCACCGGACTCTAATTTTATCTTACCATCAATAGCCATAGCTACTTTGCATTTAACAGTAAGTGTGGCGCCTGCTTTTACAACAATATCTTTATACAATTGAATATCAAAATCCCATCCTTCGCTTTTCGAAATGGTCCAAACATTTTTATGATCGCTTTCCATATCTTTTACAAATTGTCTTAGGTTACGCCCGGCATTGGCGTTAAGATGCACGCTTCTAATCCGTCTTCCCATTTGTAAAGGAGACATCCATAGATTATAACGCTGCCCACCCATTAAATTATTACTGGTATCAGGCGAAGATTCAAAGCAAGACATGCAGGGAGCATTTGTGGGCTTGAAAGTTGCCTGGCCTTCGTTTTGACAAGCAGGATTATTATTCGGAAAAACATCACTCAGGTAATCATCAGAACCACATGCTCCGCCAAAATTTTGCCAGTCCGATCCTCCGCCTGAAGTATTTACATAGGTATGGCCTAATCCAAAAGCATGTCCAATCTCATGCAATAAATGGGAACGGGCAAAGATCGGGTCACCATTACCAATGGTTGTTACAATTGCCGCGGCACCCTTGTAACTTGACAAATGTCCGGGACCATTGCTGCCATTAATTACCAATGGCATACCTTCTTCAATACGTTTGGGATCTATCTTCTCAATGTATTCAAATAATGCCTGGTCGTTATATAATGCGTACAAATTTGGTTCAGGATAAAAGTACACATTGGTTATTTCATATTTGATCTTAGAATCGCGAATATGAGGCGAATTAAAATCTTTGGCATAAGTAGCACTTCTTTTAGCGGAATATCTTTCTTGGTGGCCGTTTGTTATCGAGTCCATCATAGACGATAATGCGGCAGTACCATTTAGTTTATTATTATCCATTTGCCACCGTCCCGAATCGCTTATAGGTTTAAAAATATGGATCGTTATTTTTAGAGTAATTACCGGATCATTTTTTTTGGGAATATAAAAAGATTGTTGACTGTATTTTTTTTTATAAGCATTTGATTCATTAATGCAGGATGGTGAAGCGGTAGGTGTTGGTTGAACCATTTGAATGGTTTCTGAACTTATATATCGTTGAGAAAATAGTTTTTTTGAAAACAATAAACTCATCAAAAAAATAAATATGAATTTTAAAGGAGCAGTCTTGTACATAAAATTAAAATTAATGTTGTTTATATTTTTCTGCGAGTTTTTTTGGAGCTACATTACAGTATGATACGGTAAGGGCATCTTTCAGCATATCTTTTCTTACTTTTTTTAATTCTACATACGTGTAACCCTTTTTTCCCCAGGCTCCCGGCACAGGGTAGATAATGTTTTTATCAAAGGCGCAAAAAACAGACTGTTCGATCTCTGTAAATTTTAATGCAGTTTTTTGAGCAGTTATATCAAGTGTAGCAAATATTTTTTTATTTACCCGGAAAGAAGTTTTTTCAAAATGTGGAAGTTCGCTTGCTTCATCAAAAGAAAGTGCAAGTTTTTTAAAGTCAGCAACACTAACCATTTTGGATCCAGCTTTTATAGGTCATTTCATATTTGATCTCACCTTTATTGATTTCTCCGGCTTTTGTCCAACCTAATTTTTCGTAGAATTTTTCTGCACGTGTGTTTGGTAAAGTGCTCAGCCAAATAGGAGTTCGGGTTTGATCAAAATACCAATCCATCATGCGTGTATACAATTCTTTGGCAATTCCTTTCGATTCAAATTCGGGTTTTACAAATAAAGCCCAAACATTTTTTCCTTTAAGATCAACAATTGCAAAACCAACTACAGTGCCTTCAATTTCACACACCCAACCTTTACCACGCACAGTTAAAAATTCTTCGCAATCTTTATTGCTTATTAATGCAGGATTAGATAAAGTATTTTCTCTTACAGAATTCCTAACGATCTGTATTTGTTCAATATCTTTAATTTTGGCCTCTCTAAAAATCATGTGTTTTAATTTATACCACATGAAGGTACAAATGTTTTTTTTGAGAGCAAAACAAAGAAATGTTAAGGGAAAACAGACTAAAATTTAAGGCTTATTCCCGCGGTAATATACGATACGCCATAGCCTAACTCGCAAAAAGCGGCAACTTTAGATACAAAGTACCAGCGCCCACCTATAAATAGTGATGCTGTGGGATAAAGACTACTGCTGTTTAAAGCATATGAATTTTTATTTGGATCTAAGCTGTTTGTTTCGTAGGAATACGATTGATACCTTAAACCAACAATGCCGCCAAAATAGAGTTCTCCTTTTTCAAAATTTAATGCATCCAAATGGTAGGCAGCTCTTGCAGCAAATAAAAAATACCGCCAGTTGTGTCTGTAATAATATTTATTGTTATTGTAATAATAGTTATCATACAATAAATAAGCGCTTTTGTAGCCCAAATAAGCACCAACACCAAGATAACCTGGTCCTATTTTATTTGGTATAGCTTGTTCGTAGCTTAGGCTAATTGCAGGGCTTGCATGATACGAATAACCTAACCCCGAAAATCTGTAATAACTTCTGTGACCAAAACCTATACCAATATTAAGAATTTTACTGTTCGAATTAAAGCAACCGTTGCCTCCGTCAGATGCTGACGAACCTATACTTTTTGACTTAGTTTGAGCCATGGTGGTAGTTAAAAAAAAGATGCCCACTATTAATAGGATTTGCTTCATAAGATTGATTTTTTGGGTTAAAACAATAAAGTTTAAATGTATTTATTTTTTGTTATTCTTTTTATAAAGTTTTGACAATTCTTTTAACTCTGCCAATGCAGCAGAAACAATTTCGTTTGATTTTCCTCTAATGTTATCGTTTAAGAATTGGTCATTCTTTAATAAAAAGGCTTGTGTAGTGTCAATAAGGCTTTTGCAATATTCCATCCTCTCGGCTACAGACATATTTTTGAATACTTCAGCATACACTGTATCCAGTTCGGTAATGTGTTTTGTCATCTTTTCGAAAAAATTATCATTCATAAATTAGTCTGTCTTTTTATTTATGTTCTTTTGGTCGTTGTCTGTTAAAAATTCCAGCTCAGCCTGTGCGGCAATAAGTAGATCATTTGTTCTTTCTTTATTATTTTGATAAATATTTTTATTTTTTTGGTCAGTCTTTGTTGATCTTATAAGAAGTTCGCAATAACTAATTCTTTCCCTAATACTCATTTTGTGAAACATACTACCATAAACATTATCTATTTCAGAAAGGGCTTTCATACAGTTGTTTTCAAGTGTTGTGTTTAGTTGAGCTTGTGTTTTAAATTTTTAATAAATTTTTTGATCTTGGTCTTAAGTT
>JAUXSA010000184.1 GCA_030681615.1 Bacteroidota bacterium | reverse complement strand
ATTGATAAATCAATTCTTTATTTGCAATGATCAATTTATCTGCCCGCTTGGCTTTTTCATCCGATTGATAGGCAAGCTCTTTATTTGCGATTATGAGTTCTAATGCCCGCTTTTCTTTTTCGCGCTTTTGGTAAATAAGCTCATTATCTGCTGTAAAAAGTTCATCTGCACGTTTCTCTTTTTCATGATCCTGTAACTCTATTTTTTTATATGCAAGAATTAATTCTTTAGCTTGTTTTTCATTTTCAATATACTGAAGATTAATTTCCTGGTGTGAAATAGTTAGATCCTCTGAAGATTTTTCGGAACTTTCGCTTTTACGCTCAACGTCTGTATCAGCTACCGGCTTAATTTTTTTTATTCTATTCATATAAAACTATTTTATAGAGATAAAATATCTATTAAAATCACCACTTTGTAAGCACATAAAGATTTAGAATAATTAAATATATGAAACTTAATTTGAAAAGCAAAAGAAATTGATCGAATTAAGGTGGATATAGGTAATGTTACCTACCTTTTAGTAGGTAATATTACCTATATAATTATTGTTCGAAAAGTTTAAACTCCGTGAGATCAGGCAAGTGTTCTTTAGGCCTTATTCTCTCAAAATTATATATACTCCAGCTTAGATCCCTTAAAAAGGGCAAACCAATAAGATCATATTGATACTTACCATTACCCACTACATTTTTTTCGTTCACATAAATAGAAGCAGTTAACAAATACTCTATTTTATTTTTATGATCAATAATATAAGCGCAGTCAATTAAAAAACCATATGCCCTGCCAACAATATTAAACATACGGATACTATCTTGTTTTACAGTTGCAACCGCACTGGCATATAAAAAATATTTTTTGTAAGTATCGTAAAAGATCTTTTTATCGTATTTAGGATGGTCGCTTTCTTTTGGATACATACCTAATTGTTTCAACATAAATTTTCGGTTATTAGTACTAATGGGCAGTTTTTCTTTTTCAGAAAAAAAATCATTAAAAACAATTTTTTTCATAAGGTTGTGCAAATCGTTTGGCGTTAAATAATTATGTGTTGAAAAATCTTTTGGTCCTGCAATTCGTTTTCCGCGACCATCCGTATGCGCCCAACCCACTTTTGAGTTGGGTATAGGATGCATTAATTTATCGTTAGAATAAGTTAAAGGTTGTTTGTAAATAGTATCGTTAGTCTCGCTTAAAAAACAAACAGGTGGTGTTACTTTTGCAGTATCGCCGGGACAAGAACCATCCAAACGGTTAAACAAACGTACATTTTTAAAACCTAATTCACCTAATTTTTTATGCGCGTAATCATGCCCAACAAATTCGTAAACACGCGCGCAGGAATAATTATCGCTCACTAAGAACATTTTTTTGATATAATTCTCGATCGTTGGCTTACGGTTGGGCGAAGTAGTATCTGAACGGATCTTTTTCTGGCAATAATAAGCACTGTCCGTAATCATCGCTGTTGAACGGTTCAATCCTTTCACATCCAGTTCTTCGAGTTTAATTAAGGCTAATGTACTTATGGGTAACTTAACGGTGCTTGCCGGATAAAAATAATTTTTGTTCACATGAAATTTAAAATCCCGGAAAGTAGGTTTATTATTTTCGTTACGGTTAATGCGTGAATAAATGACCTGTAACTTATATTTATTTGGATTTGCTAAAACATTGGCAAATTGCGGCAAGCTGACCTTTAAAAGGCTATCTAAAAAAGGAGATGTCTGGGCACGGTTTGTTGAACTTAATGTTATAAGAAGAACAAAAAGTAAAGTCAGTTTAAGATGACTGAACTTTGGCTGATATTTCGTCAACAGTGTTATTATCTTTTTTATTAGTTAAAAAATAAATAAGCAAACCTAATACCACAGTTCCTAACCCGTATAATGATTCCACCGGCTTCTCCACCATTATATAGGATAAGATGAAAAGTAGTATCCCTAAAAATAATAAAGGAGTTACAGGATATAAAAATGTTTTATAAGAAGTTACAATATGTTTGTGTTTATAACGCAAGATAAAAATACCCAGTACTGTTAAAAACGTAAAGAGGTTCAACGTAAAACCAACATAAGTAATTAAGGATTGGAACGAAGAGGTTAACACCAACACAATAGCAATAACCGATTGAAAGATAATGGCCACATAAGGCACATTATTTTTATTGGAAGTAGCAAAGAAACTTAGGCCTTTGATATCAGTACCCATACTTTTCATAACCCGCGGGCCCGCCAATATCATAGCGCTGATGGTAGAAATTAAAAGAAAAGCAATTATTAAACTCATAAATTGGCCAACCTGCACGCCGAAAATTTTATTGGCACTTAAATAACCAACTTCCAACACACCTTTTAATTCTGGAATTGGAACAGAATATAAGAATACGTAATTTAAAAGTGTATAGATAATCATTACTACCAATGTGCCTACAAAAAGAGCCCTGGGTAAATTACGTTGTGCATTCTTCATTTCACCGGAAATGTATGAGGCTGCATTCCAGCCACTGTAGGCATAGGTTACATAGATCAAAGAAATTGCAAAACCTTTAGAGAAAATATCTTTCCAGGCATTTGTATCAGCACTAAAATTTACTGTATGCTGGGGCACATGGAATAAACCAAAACCAACAAACATCAAGATACAAACCACTTTAACAATAGTAAAAATACGCTGGAACAAACTTCCGGCTTTTAAATTAATAGAATGGATGACTGTAATTATTGCAATTACACTTAGCGCTAATAACACCGGATTAACAGTGCCATAAACTTTATTTACATAACTACCAAGTGCCACAGCTGCTGCTGCGATAGGCGCAGCAAAACCAACCGTTACACTTACCCAACCGCTAATAAAACCAACAGCAGGATGATATAATTTTGAAAGATAATTGTACTCGCCCCCACTTTCAGGAAAGGCCGCACCAATTTCGCCATAAGTTAAAGCACCGCATAAAGCTAAGATACCACCAACTACCCACAACATAATAATTGCAAAGCCACTCTCAATACCCAAAACCTGGAAACCAAGACTGGTAAAAACGCCCGTGCCTATCATGTTGGCAATAACAATTGATACCGCCGTATTGAACCCTATTTTGTGTGAACTCATATAAGTAATTAGTCGAACGACTGCGAAGATTGTTTAGAAAGCTCAACCATTAATTGATATTGCTCAGGAGAAAGGTCATTAAAGTAAAAGTTAATAGGATTTACTTTTTCCTGGTTCTTAATTACTTCGTAATGCACATGTGGCGCGGTACTTAAACCGGTACTGCCAACATAACCAATTAGCTGGCCGCGGATCACTTTTTGTCCTACCCTTGTAGCTATACGACTCATATGTCCATATAAAGTTTGATAACCAAAACCATGATTGATCACCACGTGATTACCATACCCCTGCGCTAAATTGTCGGCAATTTCAACAACACCATCGCCTGTTGCATAAATGGGAGTACCCTGTTGCGCGGCAAAATCCATCCCGGGATGGAATTCCTGAGTTTTATAGATGGGATGTGTTCTCCATCCAAAACCACTGGTAACGGCATGTGTAAGATCTTTTTGATTAATAGGCATGATCGCTGGAATAGAGACCATCAGTTTTTCTTTGCTCTTGGCCAGTTGCACCACTTCATCAAACGAGCGGGATTGTATGTAAAGCTGCTTGGCAATCCTATCCATACGCTCGGTGGTATATTTTAGTATCTCAGCATTATCATAACTATCAAAAGCGGAATATTTATCGCTCCCGCCAAAACCTGCATAACGAACACTTTTTGGTAAGGGATCGGCCTCAAAAATAGTGCGGTAAATATTATCATCACGATCTTCAAGGTCTTTTAAAACCTGTTCTATTTTGGCCATTTTATTCTCAAGGAGTTCGTACTGTAATAGTACGGCCTCTAATTCACGGTCTTTCTTCTTTTCTGTTGGCGATGGTAAAACCTGGCGGGATATAATAATTGTAATGGTTGCAAACACTAAACCGGTACCCACATAAGATAAGAAACGCCAAAAACGTTGCTTAAAAGTAACACGTACTTTCTCGTAGGTGAGCGATTTGGTATTGAACTTATATCTTACTTTCGACATTTTAAGAAAACATTAAATATAAGAATTTCATAGGTAAAAACGGGTAATTTTTTCCTTAAAAAATGTCAATTCGTGTATAAGATTAATTTCGCCAAAGCCCCAATTTTCTTATCTTCGCCATTCATTTTATAAAGCATATGGAATCCAGTAAAGTTCGCCAAACATTTTTAGATTTTTTTAAAAGCAAAGCCCACCAAATCGTGCAAAGCGCGCCAATGGTGGTAAAAGGCGATCCTACCTTAATGTTTAACAATAGTGGCATGGCGCCATTTAAAGATATTTTTTTAGGAAATGCACCTATAAAATATCCCCGTATTGCTGATACACAAAAATGCTTACGCGTAAGCGGAAAGCACAACGATCTTGAAGAAGTTGGTGTTGATACTTATCACCACACCATGTTTGAAATGCTTGGTAACTGGAGCTTTGGCGATTATTTTAAAAAAGACGCCATTAACTGGGCATGGGAATTACTGACCGATGTTTACAAAATTGATAAAGACCGTTTATATGTTACCGTATTTGAAGGCAGCAAAGAAGAAGGTTTGGCCTTTGACCAGGAAGCATATGATACCTGGAAACAATTTGTTCCCGCAGAAAGAATACTGAACGGAAATAAAAAAGATAATTTCTGGGAAATGGGCGACATGGGACCATGCGGCCCCTGCTCTGAAATTCATTACGACGGAAGAAGCGATGAAGAAAGAAAAAAAATTCCTGGTGCTACATTAGTAAATAACGACGATCCGCAAGTAATTGAGATCTGGAACAATGTATTTATGGAGTTTGAAAGAAAAGCAGATGGCTCTCTGGTAAAACTTCCAAAACAACATGTTGATACCGGAATGGGCTTTGAACGCTTAGTACGTGTTTTACAAGGCAAACAAAGCAATTATGATACGGATGTTTTTACACCTCTCATTCATAAAATAGAAGAGTTAAGTGGTTTAAAATATAATGTACACGAAGAAGAAAAACACAAAAAGCAACAATTAATAAATATTGCTATGCGTGTTATTGCAGATCATATTCGTACTATTTCATTCAGTATTGCAGATGGTCAGTTACCCGGCAACACCGGTGCAGGCTATGTTATCCGCAGGATCTTACGTCGTGCTATTCGTTACGGTTACCAGACATTGAACTTAAAAGAACCATTTATGTTCCGCATCGTTCCAACTTTGGCGAATCAAATGGGTGAAGCGTTTCCGGAATTACACAACCAAAAAATATTAATTGAAAAAGTAATTCGTGAAGAAGAACTTTCTTTTTACAAAACATTAGAAGTTGGTTTAAAGCGTATTGACCAGGTATGTATTGATACAAATGCGGCCAATAAAAAAGTAATTGATGGTAAAGTTGTTTTTGAATTGTACGACACCTTTGGTTTCCCGGTTGACTTAACCTCGTTAATTGCAAGAGGATATAGTTTGAGTATTGATGAAACAGGTTTTGAAAAATATTTAAAAGAACAGAAAGACCGTTCGCGTGCTGCAACAGCAGTTGATACCGATGACTGGATCTACGTTGAAGAGAACAAAAAATTAATTGAAAATGCAGAAAAGGAAACTGACTTTGTTGGTTATACAGAATTAGAATCAGATTCAAGTATTATTCGTTACAGAAAAGTAAAAGCAAAAAATAAAGAGCAATACCATTTGGTGTTGAACAAAACCCCTTTCTATGCTGAAAGTGGTGGCCAGGTTGGTGATTCAGGGATACTGGAAAATATTAATGAAACAGTTTATATCACCGATACTAAAAAAGAGAACGGCGTCATTATACATTACACGGATAAATTACCGGAGAAGTTAACTGCAAGTTATACTTCAAAAGTAGATAAGGATAAACGTTTACATACTTCAAATAATCACTCGGCCACTCACCTGCTCCATGCTGCACTGCGTCTGGTATTAGGCACACACGTTGAACAAAAAGGAAGTTTGGTGAACGATGAACATTTACGTTTTGACTTTTCGCATTTCTCAAAAATTACAGATGAGGAGATCAACCGAATAGAAAAATTGGTGAACATAAAAATTCGCGAGAACATAGCTGTGCAAACCGACCTGATGACGATTGAAGATGCTAAAAAAACAGGAGCCATGGCCTTGTTTGGTGAGAAGTATGGCGATGTTGTAAGAGTGGTTACCATTGATAAAAAATATTCTATTGAGCTTTGCGGAGGAACACACGTAAAAGCAACCGGGCAAATTGGTTATTTTAAGATCATGAGCGAAGGCGCTGTGGCTGCAGGTATAAGAAGGATAGAAGCTATTTCTTCTATTAAAGCAGAAGAATATTTTGACGGACAAACCCAATTAATGAACGAAATGAAAGCCTTGTTAAAAGGCTCCAAAGATGTTGTGAAGAGTTTGACCAATTTGGTAGAAGAAAATAACGATCTGCAAAAACAATTACAGATCCTATTAAAAGAAAAAGTACAGGAAATTAAAAAAGAATTAATAAAGACCGTTGAGAAAAAAGGTGATATTAATTTTATTGCACAAAACATAAAGTTTGACAGTGCAGAAGAAATTAAGAACATGCTTTTTGAAATGAAGAACGAAGTGCCTAACCTACTTTGCGTGATTACTGCTGAAGTAAAAGGCAAGCCAAGCATTTCGGTGATCATTAATGATGAATTGGTGAAAAGTAAAAATTTAAACGCCGGAAATATTGTTCGCGAACTAGCAAAAGAAATTAACGGCGGTGGTGGCGGCCAACCTTTTTATGCGCAAGCTGGCGGTTCTAAATTAGAAGGATTACAAAGCGCTTTAGAAAAAGCAAAAAAGATAATATGAGCTTAAATTCTATTGCAATAATTGGTGGTGGCAATTTAGGTAAAGCAATTGCGGAAGGTTTAATAAGCTCGGGCTTTACAAAAGCAAAACAAATTACCGTTACCAAAAGAAATACCGCAACTTTAGATGCTTTAAAGAAACAAGGTGTAAACATTTCATCCGATAATAAAACAGCCGTAAAAAAAGCAGATATTGTTTTATTGTGTGTAAAACCTTTCCAGGCAAAAGAAGTAGCAAAAGAAATTTCGAAGAACCTCAACTCAAAACAAATTATCATCTCGGTTATTTCAGGCGTAAGTATTGAAGAACTAGAAAATCATCTCGGAAAGAACATAACTGTGTTCAGGGCCATGCCCAATACAGCTATTGCCATTCGCCAAAGCATGACCTGCGTTTCTTACAAAAATACAAGCGCAACAAATATTAAAACCGTTGAGAATTTATTTAACGCTTTAGGAAAGACCATTACCATTGACGAGAAATTAATGGATGCTTCTACCATATTGGGTGCATGCGGCACAGCCTTCGCTATGCGCTACATTCGCGCAAACATACAGGCTGGTATCGAAATTGGATTTGACGCTGTTACAGCCAGTTTAATTGCCGCGCAAACTGTAAAAGGCGCTGCCGATCTTTTAATTCAAAATAATTCTCATCCCGAGGCGGAAATTGATAAAGTAACCACACCAAAAGGTGTTACCATTACCGGCTTAAATCAAATGGAACATCATGGATTGAGTTCCTCTGTAATTAAAGGGATTACGGAAGCGTATAAAAAGATGAATCCGTAGGTTTTAACCACAGAGATACAGAGAGCACGGAGAAATAAAAGATTTTTAATAGTAGTAAATAAATTTTCTTTGTGCCCCTCCGTATTCTCCGTATCTCTGTGTTAAAAAACAAAAAAGCCCCCAATTCCTTGGAGGCTTCTTAATTAAAATTTTAAAAAATTATTTTTTTGCTTTTAAATAAAGCTCATTCACTTTATTCCAGTTGATCACATTAAAGAAAGCACCAATGTAATCAGGTCTGCGGTTTTGGTAATCCAAATAATAAGCATGTTCCCAAACATCCATTCCTAAAATTGGTGTGCCTTTGCACTCAGCTATATCCATTAAAGGATTGTCTTGATTTGGTGTGCTGCAAACGCATAATTTGCCGTCTGCCTTAACACATAACCATGCCCAGCCGCTACCAAAACGGGTAATACCAGCTTGTGTAAAATCAGCTTTAAATTTTTCGAAGCCACCTAATTCTGCTTCAATTGCCTTCCCTACTTCGTTTGTTGGAACGCCACCTGATTTTGGTCCCATTATTTCCCAGAACAATGTATGGTTATAATGTCCGCCACCATTATTCCTAACAGCCATTGGATATTTAGAGATATTCTTGCAAATATCTTCAATGCTCATTTTTTCCATTTCAGTTCCGGCAATGGCGTTATTAAGATTGGTAACGTAAGCCTGGTGATGCTTGTCATGATGAATTTCCATGGTACGTGCATCAATATGCGGTTCTAAAGCATTATTTGGGTAATTTAATTTTGGTAATTCGAAAGCCATATTTTTAGTTTTTAGTTATAAGTTATAACACAAATTTAGCATTTTTGTTCTGTTACAAAATAAAAAAGCCCCCTGAAATTTTCAGGAGGCTTTTTAAACATTGTTTTAATATTATTCTTTAACGATCTTGATCACCTCAACAGCGTTATTAGATTGAATTCTAACATAATAAATACCGTTTGATAAAGTAGTGATATTAACATCTATCTTATCATTTGATGTTGTTTCAGAAAGAATAACTCTTCCTGTTACATCCATTAACTCAATAGTTTTAGTTGAACCGTTTATCAATTCCAAAGTAAATTCACCTGTATTTGGATTTGGATAAAGTTTAACATTACTAGAAGCAGCAACATTGTTATTAATTCCTGTACAAGGAGAAACTGCTTGTGAAATTGTAAATGTAGCAGAGCAACCGTTAGTAGTACCGGTAACAGTATAAGAAGTTGTTACTGATGGCGTAACTGCTAATACAGTATTGGTTGAACTTGTGTTCCATAAATAAGTTGTAGCGCCATTTGCTGTTAAGCTTGCTGTTTGACCAACACAAATTAAACTTGCGTTTGAAACTGCGGCAACCGTTGGGTTTGGATTTACAGAAACTGAACTAATAGCAGTGTTAGTACAACTTAATGCATCTGATCCTGTAACAGTATAATTAGCAGAAGTTGATGGCGTAACAATTGCCGAACCTGAACTATAAGTATATGATATAGCACCTGAAGGATTC
Source organism: Bacteroidota bacterium (assembly GCA_030681615.1). Lineage (GTDB taxonomy): Bacteria > Bacteroidota > Bacteroidia > B-17B0 > Aurantibacillaceae > Aurantibacillus. The sequence continues at coordinate 3,467 of JAUXSA010000184.1, read as the reverse complement.
ATAGTAAATGATTGTCCGCTGCAAATTGTTGCGCTGTTAACTGTAATAGTTGGTGAACTAATTGTAACTGTATACAATGCAGGTTGAGAAACGCATGTACCACTTGATCCGGTAAGTGTATAAATACTTGTTGCAGTAGGTGTAACAACTATAGAACTTGAGTTAGAAGCGGTGCTCCATGTATAAGAATCAGCACCCGATGCAAATAATGTTGTAGATTGGTTTAAACAAATACTATTAGTACCCGATACAACTGCGGTTGGTTGGGCAATTGTGCTGTTGTAAATATTTAAAACATCAGTTGAAGTAAGTGCGCTACCATAAACCCTGAAATCACCTAACAAACCGCCGGCGTTCATACCCACGTTAGTTCCATAACCAATAACTTTAAATGGTCCAGTTGTACTTGAAACAGTCGGCACTCCGGCTTGAGCAACCGTAACAGTTGATACACCATTAATGTAACCGATAATATTTGAAGTTGTTTGATTATACACAAAAGAAACCATATTTGGTGTTGTGGTAGCAGCACCGGTAATTAATACATCTGTAATTCCTGTCCCTCTTAATATCCAATTATTTGGCCCTGCAACACCGTTTGTAAAACAACGGAAACTTCCTGCGCTTGCATCACCAAAGATGTAATATAACGTTGCACTTGGTTGTACATTAGATGTCCAGAATGAAATAGACCATGCAGCCGCTGGAAAATTTGTTACCCAGCCTGTATTTACATAATCTGTAGATGCGCTTACTCCTGAGCCAACCCCGGCACCAATACAACCAATTGCTCCTGTTTGTGTAATTGCGCCCATTAAAGTAGCTGTTGCAGCACCAACCGGTGGTGTACTTGCATAGTTTGTTACTGAAGTGCCCGTACCATTAAATTTATAATGAATAAGATCCGGAACAGGTGCTTGTGCTTTTGAAACAAAAGCATTGATACTTAAAAGGCATGCTAAAATAAACGTGTAATTTTTTTTCATATTGTTTTTTTTTCAAAGTTAGGAAAATTTTAGGCTGTTTAATTAGGATTTTATCAATAAACCGATCTTCATAAATCAAAAAGCCCCCTATCAATCAATGAAAGAGGGCCATTTAGAAAGAACAGTTATTGTTTTATGACTTTTATCACCTCAACGGTTGTATTCGTTTGAATTCTAACATAATAAATACCGTTTGCTAAAGTATTAATATTGAAATTAATTTTATCGTTTGAAGTTGTTTCAGATAAAATAACCCTTCCTGTTAAGTCCATTAACTGGATATTTTTAGTAGTACCATTGTTTAACTCAATTGTAAATTCACCGGTATTTGGATTTGGATAGATATAAGCAGTATTGTCTATAACCGCATTAGTACCTAAGCCTGTACACACAACCACAAACACAGTAACGTTTGAGTTAGTTGTACAACCAACACTATTTGTACCCGCTACATTATATACAGTAGAAATTGCCGGTGTTACAGAAATAGCTGAAGTAGTAAAACTTCCCGGGTTCCAGGTATACGTATTGGCACCGCTAGCCGTTAAACTTGCAGACATACCCGGGCAAAGCGTTAACGAAGGCGCCGCTGCTACTGCAATAGTTGGACTAGGATTTACATTAATTGTAATTGTTTTTGTATCAGGACAACCAGGCGCATTTTCTCCTATAACAGTATAAGATGTAGTAACAGATGGTGTAACAGAAATAGAACTTGTAGTTGCTGTTGTATTCCATGTATACGTTGTAGCGCCAATAGCCGTTAAATTAACCGAACTTCCATTACAAACAGTAGTTTGCGAAGCGGTTAAAGTAACATTTGGAACCGTACAACCTGCTGTAATGTTTATACAATAATCTTCTGTCTCGCCCCAACTATAACTCACGCATTCTCCAGTACCAATACCACCTTCTTCAGCAATTACCCTCATACGTGTAGTACCAAGTGTAGCAGTTGCCGGAATAGTTATTACCGTACTAACTAAAGTTCCTGCAACAGCCCATAAAGTAGTTGTTGATACAAAAACCTGTTCACCAGCATCAGCAAAAGAACCATTTTGATTAAAATCCATATATACAGTAACACCGCCAGAGTATGCGGAAGCATTACATTGACCAACTGTTACATCTAATGTGTAATTGTTCCCGGCAACAAGATTTGGTGCTGTTATTATACCTGCATAATTAGAGTACAGATTTAAGGTAGATGTTGGCGGACCGCCGGTTTGGCTGCAGCTTGAAGTATTATTTAAGGTACCAATAGAAACATTAAATATTTCATCATCAAATGTATCGGATGCTGCTGAGGCACAATATGCTGCACACTGACAAGAACTACCACCAACAAGTATCTGAACAGGAGTTGATGTTATACTTGCAGGACCATTTGTACAGGTTATTACACATTGATACCATGTTGCAACAGTAATGTTAGTTTCGGTATGAGCGCTTAAAGTTGCACCTGTTATAGCAGTGTATGGACCAACAGAACTTGTGGCTGCGCTCCATTGATATGTTAATCCGCCAATTGTATAAGATGTTGCTAAACCAAGGTTAGCCGAACCATTAGGACAAACATTTGTAGCACTTGTTACGGCAGAGTTAGCAGGTGGCGCCCCAACGCAAGGAGCAGCAGCCACTATATTTATACAATAATCTTCTGTTTCTCCATAAAAATATGATGTACAAGGTAATGTTCCAACAATACTCGTTTCTTCAGCAATTACTCTCATTCTGGTAATACCTGGTGTTGCACTTGCCGGAATAGTTATTACAGTACTTACTAAAGTTCCTGCAACAGCCCATGAATTAATACCAGAAGCAAAAACCTGCTCTCCAGGATCTGCAAAAGAACTATTATTATTAAGATCCATGTAGACCGTAACTGCACCTGAATACACACTACCATCACATTGTCCAACTGTAACATCTAAAGTATAATTAGACCCTGCAATAAGATTTGGTGCAGCAACTATTCCTGTAAAATTTGAATATAAACTTAATGTGGAAGTTGGACCGCCTGTTTGAAGACAAGAAGACGTATTATTTAAAGTTCCGATAGAGACATTAAAGATCTCATCATCAAAAGTATTGCTTGCTGCTGAAGCACAATACGCATTACACTGACAAGGGTTTGTGCTTATTAATACCTGAACTGGTGTAGCAGTTGTACTAGCCGGACCGTTGGTACAAGTAATTACACATTGAAACCATGTAGCTACAGTTATGTTAGTTGCTGTATAAGCACTGTTTGTTGCACCTGAAACGGCTGTGTAAGGACCAACAGAACTTGTTGCAGTGCTCCATTGATATGTAAGGCCTATAGTTGTGTATGTTACCGCTAAGCCTAAATTGGCAAAACTGTTAGCACAAACTGCTGCAGCATTAGATGTAACTGAATTAGATGCAGGTGCACCTGAACAAAATGATGAACTTGTTGCCCATGCAAAATACTGATCGCCATTATTAATTGGCCCCGGT
>JAUXSA010000173.1 GCA_030681615.1 Bacteroidota bacterium | reverse complement strand
ACGAAGTTCTATATATTGTTTCGCTAATTAATTTTATTAACCAGGTGGACATAAATCAAAATTTTACTTTTTGGAAAACCGTTGCGTATAATGAAAATAAAAAACCATATATAGTACCAAAAAATATCGATGAGCAAATAGCTTTCACGCGAAATTATTTAAAAATAAAAGAACCCTTTGAGCAAAATATAAACAGGGTTGTTACAGATAGTGCAAACAAAAAATACAATTTTGTAGTTATTGTTATGGAAAGCATGTCGCTTTACAAAATGGGTTATTATAATGGAAAAAAACTAACGCCAAATTTTGATAAGCTTATTGGCGAATCGGTCTTCTTTAATAATTTTTTCTCTTCGGGCATTCACACTTTTAACGGTTTGTTTTCTACAAGCACCGGTTTTCCGAGTATCCTGGCCGAGAAGGCCATGAAGTGTTATGTAAAAAAAGCGTTCAGTGGTATTGGTCCTTTACTAACCGAACAGGGTTACGAAACTTACGCTTACTCTACACACGATCCGCATTTTGATAACATGGAGGGTTTTTATAAAATAAATAAATTCGATCATTTTGTAAGTCAGTACGATTTTAATTTCACGCAGGCCGAAAGTACTTTAGGTGTACCTGATCATGTATTATTGGATAAACTAATGGAAGTTACCAATGCAAGAAAAAATGAAAAACCATTTGTTGCTGTTTTAATGACAGCTTCAGATCACGGTCCGTGGAAAGTTCCAAAAGATATTCCCTTTAAACCAAATAGTGGGAATGAACAGGATAACTGTACGCTGTATGCTGATTGGAGCATTGGCCGTTTTATGGAACAGGCAAAAAAAACTTCCTGGTATAATAATACTGTGTTTATGTTTTTGGGCGATCATGGTTTATCCATGGGGCACACTTACGAAATGCCCATCTCTTATAATCATGTTCCTTTTGTCATTCATCAACCTGCGCTTTTTAAAGCCGATACTATTACTTATCCTGCTTATCAACCCGATGTGCCGGCAACCATCATGGGAATAATTGGCGCAACTTATACCAACAGTACTTTTGGAATAAATATTTTAAAGAAGAAACATCCCTTCGTGGTTTTTTCGGCTGACGATAAAATTGGTTGCGTGGATAGCGCTGGGTTTTATTATTATAAGACCCTTTCAAACAACCAGCGTTATTTAAGGAAATATAAAAACCTTGATCCTGTAAACTATGTAGAGAGCATGAAGCAAAAAGGCGACTCTATGGAAAAGAACATGATGATGATCTACGAATCGGCTAATTATTTTATTAGACGTGATCATTTTTTATTCGAATAAGAGCCGCAGATTTCACAGATAGCGCAGATTTTTATAAAAAAGAAGTAAATTAATTATCAGTGTAATCTGCGAAATCTGTGGCTTTATTTTAAGCAATAATCGTATATTTACACAACTAAAAAACACAAAAAATGGCTTATAACTTATTAAAAGGAAAACGCGGAATTATTACCGGAGCATTAGACGAAAATTCAATTGCATGGCAAGTGGCTCTTAAAGCACATGAAGAAGGTGCTACATTTGTGCTTACCAACGCGCCAATTGCAATGCGCATGGGCGAAATAAATAAATTAGCGGCAGCAACCAATTCTAAAATAATTCCTGCCGATGCAACAAGCGTTGAGGAGATCGAAAAATTATATACCGAAGCAATGGCGCATTTGGGAGGGAAGATCGATTTTGTTTTGCACTCGATCGGTATGAGTGTTAATATGCGTAAAGATATTCCGTACACAGAATTAAACTATGAATATTACCAAAAAGGTGCAGATATTTCGGCTCTTTCGTTTCATAAAATGCTTGCAGTAGCATACAAATTAGATGCTATTAACGATTGGGGCTCTGTAGTTGCGCTTACATATATGGGAGCTCAACGCGCTTTCCCTTTTTACACGGATATGTCTGATATCAAAGCAATGTTAGAGAGTATTGCACGCAGCTTTGGCTATCATTATGGCAAGAAGAAAAACGTTAGAATAAATACGGTTTCGCAATCTCCAACAAAAACCAAAGCCGGAACAAGCATTAAAGGTTTTATGGATTTCTATGATTTTGCTGAATTGCAATCGCCACTTGGTAATGCAAGCGCAGAAGATTGTGCTAATTTTTGTGTAAGTCTTTTTAGTGATCTGACCAAGATGGTTACTATGCAAAACCTCTTTCATGACGGAGGTTATTCTTCAACAGGTGTTAGCCAGGAACAATTGGATAAAATGAAATAGTTTTCGTAATAGACCTTCAAGGTCTTTACAAATTTGCGGGAGACCTTGAAGGTCTGGTTCACGAAAATAATTTTTAAAACGTTTACTGAATGATCACTTTTTTAGTAAACGTTTTTTTATTACTCTCAACGCTCACAAAATAAATTCCTTTTGTAAATGCACTTACATCAATTGTTTGAGATGTAAGTGAAGAAGGTTTATTATTTTCGTAAACAACTCTTCCAAGTGCATCTCTTATAATAATTGCCTTCACAGTTTCTAATTGCGAATTAAAAGCAATAGTTATTTTTTCGATAGCAGGATTTGGATAAACATCAAACATCGAAATTTCTGAGGCTGGTGTTTTAATATCTGTAGTTATTAAACTCGCATTTAAATTAATGTTATCTATATAAAGTACATTACCGTAGTTTCCGCGATTTTGAAAAGTGATCATTACTTCTGGCTGTCCAACATAAGCACTTAGGAATACTGTATCTGTGCGCCACTGTGTAGCGGTTGGTGTAAAAAATCCTGTATTATCAGGCGCAGTTGCTAAAGTGGTACTGCCTTTTGTATACACAATGTTATATGATTGTCCGCAGTTGGTTGATACACCAACAGCTAAAGAATCAAAATTTACATTATCATAACGTGCATAGGCTACATCAAAATAAAGTTTTGGATTGGTTACACCAATTAAATTATAATTCTGCGTGGTAATCGCATCGCGCTTTCCTAACTCTGCAAAATTGTAATTATCAAAAAATGCACTTTCGCTACTTGCACTATATCCACCAACGGTATTACTTTTTTGCCAAATTACCTGGTCTTGTGTATCGTCAAATAACGACCAGTTATTTGGAGGAAATGGGCCAACAAAACTTTGAGTTATAGGAAGTATTAACGATGAGGTTACATTTATATAAGCTGTTTGTGTTAACACACTTGTACCATTTACATTTGTTACATTTAACGACACTTGATAAAGCCCCGGAACAGAATAAGTAACCGAAGGATTTGTAAGCGTTGATGTTGCAGGACTGCCACCGGTAAATGTCCATTGCCATGCTATTGGATTACCATAACTAAGATCAGAAAAATTAACCGTTGTGTTTGGACAAATAATTTGTTTGTTAACTGTAAAACTTGGTGCAGGCGGCATAGAAGTATTTATTGGTAATTCCCACACGCCGCGACCATAATAACCAACTCTTAATGTTGAAGCTGCGGTACCTGAATTAAAGAACATAAATTCATTCATGTCGGCAATGGTTGGTAAATTATAAGTAATGTTTTGCCACGATGTTAAAGATGAGTTTCTGTAATACACTTTTTTTGCTGTGCAGGCATAAACACTTTCATCATTACTAAACTCATCGTGATAAATAGCAATGATATTTAAACCGCCTGTAATACCTGTATTATAATTTGTAAATGTTTGTCCTTTATTAGTTGAACGATAAATCGTATTTCCGCAAGACACAATAACTACATTGCTGTTTGTGGCAATACTTGTAATGCATGCGGCAATACCCGTGGCGCCCGGTGCACCAAAAGTTGTAAATGTTGGTGAAGCTGCAAAAACATTATCGCAGCGATATAAAACATTGTTACCCGTAAACGCATAGATCACAGAAGAATCTGCCCATGACGAATGTAAAGCAACAACGGTATTTGTAGTAGTACCAATTTGCGTCCATGTTGGTGTGGTAGCTGTTAAAGAATTACTTCTGTAAATATTTTGCAAAGCACAAAAACCGGTGTTAGGAATTTTTTTATTGAAGGCTAAATTAATATTGTTGTTGGCTGTAAAAGGTAAATTGTAGCTTGTCTCTGAGCCGTTAACCGGACGACGATTTCCGTTCTCGTAATAATAAACGGTGTTGGCACTATTATAAGAGAATAACATTTTACTTCCCCAATCGCCACCACGGTTAGTGAACCAGGTGGTTGAATTTAAAAAGAGTTCACCATTATCCTGCGTACCAATACTAACGGTATTACGTTGCAATTTACTTTGTGCTGCATGGTAAATTTCTGTGGCCTCTAAACCGTTAGAACGATCATGCCAGGTTACGCCACCATTACGACACACAAAAACGCCACCATCATTTACATTAAATAACATATTGTTATAAAAAGGATGTTGTCTTATACCGTGCATATCGGTATGGCAGTTATCGTACCAGTTGGTTAATTTTGTCCAGGCCACGCCGCCGTTAGTACTTTTCCAAACGCAATGCGCGGCAATGTATAAAACGTTAGCGTTGTTCTGGTCGCAGGTCATACTAAAATTATAATCTCCCTGCCCGGGGGTTGTTGCATCATAGCCAACTAAACTTTGCGCGGCATTATTATATACTGTATTAAAACTCGTTCCAAAGTTGGTTGATTTTAACGTCAACCCCTCATTAGCGATCATAGAAATGTAAACCACATTTGGACTTGCCTTGCTTACTGCCAAGCGCATGCCTTGCCCGTTGCTTGACGGAACAAAAACACCTGCGGTTATCTGTGTCCATGTGGCACCAAAATTTAAAGATCGCCAGAGTTGAGAATCGGTAACAGCATAAACAGTATCAGCGCTGTTAGGTTTTAAAACCATGTCTTTAAAAGTACCACCGGTTTTTACAACAGACCAGTTAGAGCCGGCGTTGGTTGACTTATAAATTCCGTTATCTGTTGCTGCTAAAATATTTTGACTGTTGATGGGATCCATAATTAACTCAACCACCAAACGGTTACCCATACCTGTATTTGAAATGGCCCAGCTTGTTCCTGCGTTGGTACTTTTCCAAACACCAAAACCTGAAGAATAATAATTTGGATCACCGCTGCCTAAATATAAAATATTGTTGTTGGTATGATCAATACAAATAGAAGCACATTCCATTTTTGGAAAATAATCTGTGCCCACATTTTGCCAGGTAGCGCCTGTATCGTTACTGCGCCATAAACCACCGGTTGCAGAAGTAACATACATGCGGTTGGTGTTTATTGGATCAAATTTTATTTGCGTGGTGCGGCCTATACCGTTTATTTGCCCGCTGGCGTTTACAGGAAAATTTATTGGCCCTGATGCTGACCATGAAGTGGCAGGTTGCGCTAGTGCAAAATGGCAAACACAAAGAGCAAGCACAAATTTTAATAATGCTCTCATTGTTTTTGTTCCCACATTTTTAATTGTTCTTCTTTACTAATGATGTGACCGTCGGCTTGCACATAAGGTTTTACCTGCATTTTCCAATGCTCGAATTTTTTGCAGTCTAAACCGTATTTTTTATAAAGTTCTTTTTCTTTTCTTTTTTCGCGCATCTCGCGGCGGCTGTCCATCTTTTTTTCTTTACTGGCTTCGCCTTTTGTTTGGCCAATTAGTTCATCCTCCTCTAAAGGTTTGCGTTTGTTCTTCCAGAATTGTTCGTAGGCGTTTATTGCTTCAAAATAATTAACATTAGGATCTTTGATCATCTCTATCCAATAGGGATGTTTTTTGTAATTTTTATTTTGCTGTGCATCTGCAAAACCAAAACAAATTAGCATACAAAAAATAAGAAAGTGTTTCATATGTAGAAATTATTATTTTTAATTGTCATATGGTTTATCCAGTTTAGCCTTTTGATTTTGTGTTTTGGCAAACATGGATAGTTCATAAAAACAAAAATACTTAATAATGTTGAGTATGTTGTTTCTAAAAATATTTAGTTAAAAATTCGGTTGATGCTAAAACCATCTTTTAACACAAACTTATTCCTTTAAAATTTGCTTCTTAAAATTTTTATTATATATTTGATATACATTAAATCGTCTTTAAAATATTTACCTCTTTTAATTTTACTTTTTGTAAAAATTAATTTTTGTATTGGGCAAATTAATTTAGTACCTAATCCAAGTTTTGAAAGTTACACGATTTGCCCAAATGGTTTATCTGAAATAAATGAGGCTATAGGTTGGGATAGTTTTAACGGCACTCCTGATTATTTTAACCAATGCTCTACTGACCCATCTGCTGACGTTCCAAACAATGCGTTTGGATACCAGCTGCCATTTAACGGGGATTCTTACGCCGGAATAATTGCTTATTATAACGGAGGCTTGGCAAGAGAAATAATGGGCACTCAATTGACAACTCCATTATCCATTTCGCAAAAATATTTCGTATCATTTATGGTTAATCGAGGTAATGATAATGTATTTGTTGGTTATAGCACCAATAAAGTAGGAGTAAAATTAACCAATATGAAATCGTACACAGTCAACATTAACAATACAGCGCACTTTTATAATAATGCTATCGTTACTGACACTTTAAATTGGGTAAGAATATTTGGATCCTTTATTGTAGACTCCGCCTATCAATACCTTATGATTGGTAATTTTTTTGATGATGCAAATACTACTATTACTAATCAATCAGGCGGTATTTACGCCTATTACTTTATTGATGATGTTTGCTTAAGCACAGATTCGGCTTTCACGCAAAATTATGCAACTGATATAAACAAAAATTCTATTAATGAGACTTCTTTTTATTACGATTCTCAGGTTAAAAAAATTTGTATTAAAGAATTAGGAGAATATACTTTCAAGGTAATAGATCTTTTTGGCAATACATTAATAGAAAAGGGATTTGAGGGTTTTCAGGAAATTGATGTTTCGTTTTTAGAAAATGGATATTATGTTGTAGTTGTAAGCAATCAAAAAAGTACAAAACACAAAAAAATAGTCGTAAATGTTTAGAAATAAAAAAATAAATTTTTTGGTAGTTTTATGGCTTTTTTTCATTGCATCAAAAGCTCAGGTCAATTTGGTAGTTAACCCTTCTTTTGAAACATACACTGCGTGTCCAACTAATCAGGGCGGTGATATTGATAAGGCAACCGGTTGGGACACATGCAGAGCAACTGCAGATTACTTTAATACATGCGGAACAACTACTTATTTTCAAATTCCTAAAAATCTTTTGGGCTTCCAGTATCCAGCTTATGGAAATGCTTATTCTGGGCTTATTACATATGATGCGGGTAGTTTTTATAGGGAAATAATTATTGGGCAGCTATCCTCATCTTTAACAGTTTCTCAAAAATATTTTATTTCTTTCAAGATAAGTCGTGCGGATAGCAATTTAATAGTAGGATATAGTACCAATAAATTAGGGATAAAGTTTAGTAAGATAAAGCAAAACTGGGTATCTATTAATAATACGGCACACTATTATAGTAATACAGTAATTACAGATACTATTAGTTGGACAAAAATATCAGGCTCTTTTATTGCTGATTCTACTTACAGTTATCTTATGATTGGTAATTTTTTTGACGATGTAAATACCACAGTATTAAATCATGGTACTGGCAGTATTTCATATTATTATATTGACGAGGTATGTGTAAGTACAGATTCAACTTATGCTGCCAATTACATTACAGGAATTAATAAATATGAAAACAATAAAAGCAAACCGTTATTATATCCTAACCCTGCAAATGATTTTTTTGTTGTCGGGGAAGCAACAAAAAATGACATAAAGGTTTTTAACGGCTATGGTAATTTAATTGATGTAAAAACTGATATTAAAGGCAACGGTTGTGTTATCCACTCTATTGATTGGCTACCTGGAGTATATTTTATTGAAACAAAAAACAAACATTATAAAATAATTATCAATCATTAAAAAATAATCATATGAAAAAAACCTTAATTTTTCTTTCGTTAGTTGTAATTTTTCCAACATCAGTGTAGTTAGGGGACAAAACGGTTCAAATACATGGTTGCTTTCTAATGGCGGTCCAGGCTATTCTTTTGGCTTGTGGGGTTCGTCAATGATAGCTAACGAAGATGTTACACACTTTGGCGTTTATGGAGAGGCTGACGGTTCTTTAAATACAAATTATGCGGTTTATGGTTATGCACCACAGTCATTAACATCACCCGCAAACTACGCGGGTTATTTTAATGGCGATGTTTATGTAAATGGCGCTTTTGGGTTTGCAAGTGATCTTGCATTGAAACAAAATATTGACACAATTTCAAACGCGTTGGCTACAATAAATCTTCTAAAACCTAAGACCTTTGATTATAAGTTAACACAATATCCAAGTATGAGTTTGCCGCAAGGCTTACAATATGGGTTAATTGCACAGGATGTTCAAACTGTTATTCCTGCTTTAGTAACTAACAACATAAATCCCGCAAAATTCGATAGTTTAGGAAACGTAATAACGCCTGCAGTTAACTTTAAAGGTTTAGAATACACTCAACTTATTCCTATTTTAATACGTGCGGTGCAACAATTAACAGAACAAAATAAAAAGCAGGATTCGTTAATTCAGGTTTTAACACAAAACGTTGCTAGCTGCTGTTCAAACTCTGATGTTCGCACTACAGGAATTATTGGTAACCAAGTTAATATAGAGCTAAGCGATAAAAATGTAATTGTTTTAAATCAAAACGTGCCCAACCCCTTTGCTGAGAGTACAATTATTACTTACAATATTCCGGTTGATTTTAAAGTGGCCCAAATTATTTTTAATACTATGGATGGTCGTATTATTAAAGCGGTGGATGTTAACCAAAAAGGCAAAGGTCAAATTAATGTTTACGCAAACGATCTTACCAATGGTTTATACAGCTATTATTTAATTGTTGATGGAAAAGTAATAGATACTAAAAAATTAATAAAACAGAATTAAAGCTATTTACTTCTTAATTAAAAACCCGTTTCGGTATAACCGAAACGGGTTTTTGTTTTTTTAATATTAGAAGTAATAATTGTTTTATCTGTTTGTTTAATACTCCACTTTTACCGCATCACTAATAATGCTTTCGTTGCCATTGTACATTACAGCTTTTATCGAAGTTTGCAGCAAATTGTATTCTTAACTTTCTTACATCGATTTTCTTTTGCTTGTTTTTTTTGTTCATTAATCCATTCAATTTTTGAGGGCAACCCATTATAAAGTTCATAGGGGGTTTGCCCATTTATACACTCCATCCGTTTAATATAATTATGTTCTTTTATTGCAAAACGAACAGCCGTGATTAATGCTTTTAGTGTGTAAATATTTTCTCTATAAAGGTACATATACTTTAAATCCATGTTATACCTTTCTATCATGGAGTTGGAAAACGCGATATCCTTTTTTGCATATTTAATATCTACATTTTTAAATGGCTTAAAGAAATTTTTGACTTTACTGTTTTTATTTTCGGTCCCAGAATCTGTAATGAAAGACACTTTCATACTTGAGTTATCATCGATATCCGAGAGCGAATGCTGAAATGTTTTAATGCGTGTATCGGCATTAATTTTATTGGAAATTTCCCAAGATTTAATGTATTTTGAATAATTATCTTTTACAAGATAGATATAATAGGTATCACCATTTTTTAGTTTAAAGTATGTTATATCCGCATGGAGATATTGATTCGCATATTCTGCTTTTAGTGATTTCGAATAATATCTTTTTCTTTTCTTTGGTTTTAATCTAACAACTTTGTATCGTCTTTGAAGTCTACGCCAACTTGTCCTTCCTGCGTGAACAATATTCTCATAGCGAGCTTTCCAAACCAAAGAGCTAACAGGAAAGTGGTCATACCTTGGATCTTGAAGTAATTGGAGAATTTTAAACTCTTCTTCCAACGTAATTTGATTTGGAGATCTTTTAATACAAGTAAGTCTACTAGAGTGTTGACAATCATCTTTTGCCTTTGATTTCCACTCGTAGTATGTCATATTGCTAATATTTAGTAATTGAGAACTTCTTTTAACTCCAATTGCTTTTTTATTTTTTTCAACAAAATCAATAATTTCATTTCTATTCTCATATATTAATCTTCGATATTCGTTACCACTTGATGCAATTTTTATTGCAAGCAATAAAACTTCATTCTCGGCCTTTATTTCTTTCAAAGTTTCCTTTGCAGATTCTTTTAATGTATCAATCTCCGAGTTTAGTTTTCTTATATTTTTCTCCTGCTTATTATAATAATCAAATCCAATCAGACTGTCCCACTTTACTTTCCTCCATGCAGACAGCATTTTGTCATTAACTATATTTTTAAATTTACTTGGTAGTCTGCCGTTTATGGCATCAAGTTTTAAGCGGAAATCATAAGTTCGAATAACCATAATTTGTTTTTCCTTTTTATAGGAAATATAGCTATATTTAATATTTAATTTCTGCTTATCAAAAAAAAGAAAAATACTTACGCAAGAATTATCAGGATTTACTGGTTACACTTTTTAAAGTTGTGTTTCGGTTCTTATCCTCAATTATAGATTTGAAATGACTATATACGAGTTTATAAAACTTGACATTAATTCTAAAGCAGATATGCTTTGGGATAAAGGAATTTTTTTAGAAAATACTCTCTCTAATAATCAAGGTATAAATCTATATTTTTTGGATAATTTCTTCGTAGAAGTAATTGTTAGTAAACCAAATGAAAAAATAATTGATATTGTACCTTTTAAGCAAGGCGAAAGATTAGAAAAATATATTGAAGGTGTTACGATTCCAAATTTTAAATGATAGTAACAATTGGCCTTTTTATTCTTTAAAGTTTAATAGCTTTTACCTATCAAGATTATGAAATGTTTATGTGCCATGCAATAGGTAATATTACCTATTTTGATATGTTAAAACTTGAATTTTACCTACTGCTAGCAGTAGGTGGTTTGGTAAGTAAATTGTTATATATTTGATCATAGTATAAGGAAACAAAAAACTTTTATAATTATTTCTATTTGGATAAAGTCCGTCAATCCAATGGTTATTTTAATGCTATGACGGCAGACAAGATGAAAAAATTTGACTTAAACATTGAGAAAATTCTCGAGAACTGGGAGACACATCATGCTATCAGAGAAATTATCGCAAATGCCTTAGACGAACAAATAATGACTAAGACTAAGGAGGTTGAAATTTACAAACATGGTAAATCATGGTTTGTACGCGATTTCGGACGTGGGATAAAATATACGCATTTAACACAGAATGAAAACCAGGAAAAGCTGATGAACCCAAATGTTATTGGCAAATTCGGCATTGGCTTAAAGGACGCTTTAGCAACATTTGACAGAAAAGGAATTATAGTTACAGCTAATTCGAAACACAGCAAAATAACTATAATCAAATCAGCAAAGGAAGGGTTTAAAGACATCATTACTCTACACGCAATAATTGGCGAGCCAACAGACAGTGAATTCATCGGGACCGAATTTGAACTAACTGGTGTTACAGACAAAGATGTTGAGGAAGCGAAGAAATTATTTCTAAAGTTTTCTGGCGAAACTGTCAGCGAAACCACAAAACAAGGACAGGTCGTTAAACGAATTGGTAATTGCGGTAACATTTATATAAATGGCGTGAAAGTTGCTGAAGAAGAAAATTTTCTTTTCAGTTACAATATTACCGCGTTGACGGCATCTATTAAAAAAGCATTGAATAGAGAAAGGACAAATGTTGGTCGTAGTGCATACACCGACTCGATAAAGAAGATCTTACTCTCCTGCAAGACAAAAGAAGTTGCAGAAATCCTTGCAAAGGACTTAACAAATATTACTCTTGGTACTGCACATGACGAGTTAACCTGGATTGACGTGCAAGAACACTCTGTAAAAATATTAAATCAAAAAGGAAAATACTTGTTTGTTACTTCCTCTGAAGCAATGCACCATCCCGACATGATTGACCAAGCAAAAAATAGTGGGCATGAAATAATCACCATTCCAGACAACTTAAAATATAAAATTCAAGGATTAAAAGACTTGGCCGGCAATCCCATAGTTGACATAGGACAATTTGTATCAATCTATAATGACAGTTTTGATTTTACTTTTATCGAACCAGATAAATTAAATGAAAAAGAAAAAGCTATTTATAAATTAACTCCGAAAATCATTGAGCTTTTCGGCGGACAACCAAAAAAAGTAAAAGCGATAAAAATATCATCAACAATGAGAAAAGACTTTTTTGCCGATGTCGAAACTCTTGGGTGTTGGGATGAAAAGACCAATTCAGTTGTTTTGTCGCGTAAGACCTTAAAGAATGTTGAAGAATATTCTGGCACTTTAATTCATGAATTAATTCACGCAAAGACAGGTTATGACGACGTTACGAGAGCGTTTGAAAGCTCACTAACAGAGAGCATTGGTGACCTGTGTAGACAAATACTGGACAAATAAAGAAATAACACTGGGCAATTATAAACCCCGTCAAATCAATAAAAGAAAACAATGATTACAAAATTCAAATCCATAAATAATCTTGCCGTTTTCAAAAATTTCATCTGGGACACGACTATCCGTGATGAAGGAAACAATGTAATATTATTTAAGTCAATTAATATTTTTTATGGGCGAAATTATTCGGGCAAAACAACTCTTTCTCGAATAGTTAGAGCATTAGAATTAGGCAACATATCCGACAAATATGAAAATCCACAATTTGAAGTTAGCATTAAAGATGGTGCTGACTCCACGCAAAACAGTTTAAACACACACGGCAAAAAAATAAGAGTATTTAACGAAGACTTTGTAAAAGATAATTTACGATTCATTGTTAATTCAGACGAAAGCATTACGCCTTTTGCGATAATTGGAGGTAATGCAAATATTGAAGCAGAAATACAAACACTAAAAAATGATTTGGGAAATAACGAAGAAGGAAGTGAAAGTGGATTTTATCTTGAATTAAAAAACGCTAAATCGATTGCGAGTAATGCTCTACAAACGTATCAAACGGAAAACAACAGTTTAGATCAACAATTAAAGTTTAAAGCGACAAATAATCCAGATGGTATAAAGTACAAGTCTGAAAAATTTGGCGACCAGAACTATAACATAAGTAAATTGCAAAACGATATTACTGCTGTATTAGAGACTTCATTTCAACCATTGACAGATGATGAAATAACACAAAAACTTAATTTACTTAAGGAAAAAGCTAATGCAGATATTCCCGGAATTATAAAACCAATTTTAGATTTAAACAATCTTAATACAAAAGCAAAAAACCTTGTTACTAAATCAATTAGTAGTTCCAACAAAATTGAGCAGCTATTAAGAGATTCTATTCTCAACCGTTGGGTAAAAGAAGGGCGGCAAATACACAAGAACAAGATTGAAAAATGTTCATTTTGTGGTAACGATATTTCCGAAGAGCGTTGGAAAAAACTTGATAGCCATTTTGACGAAGAATCTGAAAAACTGGAAAAGGAAATTGAAGCGGTGATTACAGAAACTGAAACTGTAATTCGCAATATTGACACACAATTACAAATAAACAAAAGTGCTTTTTATTCAAAATTTCATTCAGATTTAGATGTTTTAATTTTGCAAAGGAAACAAACAATTGAAAGTATAAAATCAGAATTAGATCGTGTTAGAGTAAGTCTTCAAGAACGAAAAGATGACCCATTAAGTTCCAAGCTGTATACTGATATCAAAGACAATAGCAAACAACTTGAGGAATGTTGGACAACATTTGAAAACTTCCGAGTCCAAGCGAACGATTACAGCAATTCATTAGGAAACGAACAAACCGAAGCAAAAAAACTATTACGATTACAAGAAGTCAGTGATTTTGTAAAAACAATACAATACTCAAACGTAACTGCAAGAATTCAAACTTTAAAAGACTCTTCTAACACTGAAACGCTGAATAAAGAAGCGGTAGAGCGCAAGATACATCAGCAAATTATTCAGATTGAAGACAAAGAACGCTTGATGAAAGATGAAGAAAAAGGAGCGTTGAAAGTAAATGAATACCTAAATAATTTTTTCGGACATGACTTTCTAACATTGCAAGCATTGGAAGAAACTGATAAAAAAATAAGGTTTGAAATTGTTAGAAATGGAAAGAAAGCTCATCATCTAAGTGAAGGCGAATGTAGTCTGATTGCATTTTGTTATTTCATGGCTAAACTTGAAGATGTTGAAACTAAGGGGAGTAAACCTATCATTTGGATTGACGACCCAATTTCAAGCTTAGACAGCAACCATATTTTTTTCGTTTATAGTCTTATCAACGCCGAAATTATTTCGAAACTGGAGTTTGAACAAATATTCATTTCTACTCATAATCTTGATTTTCTCAAATATTTGAAACGTTTACCTGGAGCATCAAACAAAAATCTGAGCAATTATTTTTTGATTTCTAGAGAAAAGGAAAATAGCAGAATTAGAATAATGCCAAAGTATTTGAAAGATTATGTAACAGAATTTAATTTTCTTTTCCATCAAATTTATATGTGTTCAACTGCTGACGTAGATGAGGAGAGTCATCATAGTTTGTTTTATAACTTTGGGAACAACACACGAAAATTCCTAGAAGCATTTCTATATTACAAATATCCAAATGCAACGAACCAAATTGAAAAACTAACAAAGTTTTTTGGCGATAACAGACAGGCTTCTACAATGACAGACCGAATTAACAATGAATTTTCGCATTTAGAGGGTTTATTCGAAAGAAGTATGACTCCAATTGACATACCTGAAATGAAAAAAACAGCAACATTTATGTTGGATAAAATCAAGGAAAAGGACCATGAACAATATGAGGCGCTGCTGTTAAGTATTGGTGTTGAAGTCTCGACTGCGTAAACACAGCCAATATTATGGGTTCGCGTCACGTCGACCCAAATATTAAGCAAACAAAAAATTATTCCACCACTACCTTTTTCGTAATAGCCGTATTATAATTTCCTTTTATTTTTAAAAGGTAAAGGCCTTTGCTTAATGCTTGTGTGCTAAAGCTAAAGGTGTTTTGTGTTACCTTAACCCAATCGCGCAACAGGGTTGTAATTAATTTACCCTGTTGGTCGTACAATTCAAAACTTAAATATTCGGGCTGTGCTAAATTTAGCTCAACACTAAAAATATCTTTTGCAGGATTTGGAAAAACGTTGGCTGTAACTTCGCTCGGTTTTGTTTCGTGCTTAATGCCAGTAACTATAAAAGGACTTAAACCCAACTCGGTTACCCATGCCCTGTGCGCAAAAGGGTATGAGCCGCTGTAGAAATACATATTGTAACCACTCATCCAAACTTTACCCGGATCGTTATACCTGCGTTGCGAACCTGAATAATCGCCCCATCTTTCTTGTGTGGCTGCTAACATGTTTACATAAGTAGTGCCGTTCTGTATACGTAACACCGGCGAGAAATCGCCCAGCGCATCGGCTCTTATAGCAGAGGTGCCGCCAAATACTTTATTAGAGCTATGATTAAACGTAAAAATAGACGTATTATCTGTTGCAGAATTTCCGGCGTACGAAATATTAGGGTAAGCAAAATCCATAGTATCGTTAAAAATAACATAACCTGTTACGGTTGGACTAACGGCCGCGGGGTTGTTTATTACACCATAATAAATAGTTGGCCGGTTATTAACCGGGTTATTAGTATTGTGTACATATTGTATCTTACCATTTTCTAAAAAAGCGCCCAGGTTACGGCAATCATTTGTAGCTAATGTTTGCACCGTGTTGGTTTGTCTGCCATCTACGGGTAAAGAATAAGGTTGATTTGAAATTAATGCTTTGGTGGTTACAGTGCCTGTTGGCGCGCCAATAGTATCGGTAACATTCACTAAAAAAACAGTGTCGTTTTGCGATGCCAGGTTACGGTTAGAAATAAAATACATGTTTGGCCCGTATAATTGGCTTCCACCTTTTACAGGACATAAATTACGAATAGGCTTATTATTAAATTTAATGTTGGAGTGTAAAACTGAACCTAAAGGCAAGCCTGCATAACCACTGTCTTTTTTCATTTGCCAAATTAAGGTTTCGTTAAAACCTGTTTGCCATGGTTGATTGTTGTAAAGAAGATTAACGGTTAAAAATAATTCTTTATCCGTCATGCTTATCATTGGATAATCTGACCACAAATTATTATTTAAAGGATTGCCGGGTAGGGCATATAAATTCCAGGCACCCGAAGGATCGTTGGTTTGCGAGAAGCCAACAATTATTTTACTGGTAGTATCTACAAAGCCCACCAAACACACCAAAACAAAACGGTCTTTTAACGGATCGTACATTACTTTAGGGTCGAACTCCTGGTGCAGGCTGTTAATAGGCGTTGTAAATGCAGCTAAAGATTTAATGGGCGAGTTAACATTTGTAACCGTATTTCTTACAAAAATATTGGTGTTTATTACAGAAACTAACATGCCGCTATTTGAAATAGCCATGTCGTTATCATTAGGTGTACTTAAACCCCATGGGTTAGCCACAAAGTTTTGTCCGATAGAAAGCGTTGGCAGGATAGCAGCCGTATTGGCCTGGCCCATCTTATAATTTGCAGGATAATTATAGATCTCCATTTTCTCGGATCTTTGTTTTGGCATCTCGCGAAGCATTAATTTAGGGCTGTAGTCTGGTTGCGCGCTATTATAATTAACTACTGCCTGCCTTTGAAAAGTAAAGGAAGTTTTTTTGGTTGCGGTTTCCTGCGCTATGCCGGAAACTAAAAATGATACAATAAATAAACTGCTGTATAAAAATTTCATGCTAAAGGTTTTAGTTATCTAAATGTACAAAAAAATCATATAGAACCAAGTTTTTAACCGCTTTTAGTATTTGAAATACTAGTATCTTTATCAAAAATTTAAAAGATGGCAACACTTAGCAGTTATAGCGAAAAAGGCGTTAAATTAACTATTTATATTACAACAGTTGCTGTTTGCGCCCTGGTTGTTGTGCTTAACCAAAAATGGATCCCGCATCCGGATACTTTCCCAAACCTTATATACAAACTGCCAATGGTAAACGCTTTTTTAAACGGAAGCTGCACTATTTTACTTTTATTTTCTTTATGGGCCATTAAAAAAAGAAATATACAACTGCATAAAAAATTAAATATTACCGCTTTTATTTTTAGTTCTGTTTTTTTATTGTGTTATGTAACGGCACATTATTTTATTCCTGATACAAAATATGGCGATGTGGACCATGACGGAATTATGAGCGCGGCAGAAAGCGCAGCAGTTAGTGGCATTAAACCTGTATACATTATTATTTTATTAACGCATATTTTTTTAGCAGTGGCGGTTTTACCAATGATCTTATTATCGTTTTATTATGGCCTTACTGATCAGCGCGAGAAACATAAAAAATTAACGCGCTTTAGTTATCCGGTTTGGTTATATGTAACGGTAAGCGGCGTGGTGGTTTATTTAATGATAGCGCCTTATTATAATTATTAACCTTGACTTTTTACCACAGAGACACAGAGACACAGAGGATCACAAAGAAAATTCTTAGTGCTTTTTTTCTTATTGCTTTTTTCGGAATTTTTTCTTCTTGTGATTCTCCATCCGAAAAAGAAGAAAAAATTATCACCGATAAAGAAATTACCTGGAGCAAACACATTGCACCGATCGTATACAAAAATTGTTCGCCATGTCATCGTGCCGGCGAAAGCGGTCCTTTTACTTTATTGAGTTATGCCGATGCAGTAAAAAAAGCAAAGCTTATTAAATTTGTTACGCAAACTAAATACATGCCGCCGTGGCCAGCCGACCCAAACTATTCACACTTTATTGGCGAACGCGTTCTAACCAAAACAGAGATAGAATTATTAAAAGTTTGGGTAGACACAAAATGTTTGCGCGGCGATAGTTTAACAGAACCAAAAGCGCCAACATTTTATACCGGATCTTATTTTGGAAAACCTGACCTTATAGTTAAAGCACAAAAAGCATACGCTGTAAAAGGTAATGGAACCGACGCTTTTTTAATCATGAAGTTTCCTTACGAAATAGAAAAAGATACACTGATAGATTTTGTAGAGTTTGTTCCTGGTCAACGTAAATTAATTCATCATGTAAACGGACATTTAATTAGTTATGATAGTAAACGCCCTTTTAATTATTTAACCGGCAAATCTATTCACGAAGATACCAGGGCGCAATTGATAGATGTATATACAAAAATGCATTTGCCGTATACTGATAATTTGCAACCGCAATTTCCAACACTCACACCAAATGTGGTGTATTATTTACCGGGATATATTCCACCATCCTATCCAAAACAAATTGGCGGCTATAGATTTAAAAAGAACGGTGCGTTTTTATTAAATAATATTCATTACGGACCAAGTAATAAAGATCTGTTAGATAGTAGTTATATAAATGTGTTTTACAGGAAGACTGCTATTGAACGTCCGGTAACAGAAACACAGTTGGGTACATTTGGTATTTCAAAAATTGAACCTGAATTTATTATTCCGCCAAACGAGGTAAAAACATTTCAAACACAAACAACTTTGTCGCAGCCAATTTCTATGCTTTCTATTAATCCACACATGCATTTAATTGGAAAAACCTTTTGGACCTTTGCTTTAAAACCAAACGGGGATACCATTCCTTTAATTAAAATAAACAAGTGGGATTTTAGATGGCAATATTATTACACCTTTAAACATCCTGTAAAATTAGAAAGAGGTTGCACTATTTTTGTGTTTGGTACTTTTGATAACACCACTAAAAATCCAAATAATCCTTTTTCTCCGCCACAAAGTATTACGCAAGGTAATGGTGTAGAAAGTATGAAAACCACCGAAGAAATGTTTCAATTTATCTATACTTATGTGCCTTATAAATCCGGGGATGAGGCCATAGACCTGGATCCGCAGGCAAATTAAAAATTTGTTGCACCTTTAAATTGAATTATTTACCTTAGTTGTTTAGTTAAAACTCTTTTTTTACCTAAAAATCTAAAAGCATTTAAATTTATATAGAACATGAAAAAAATTATCCTTCACACAGTATTGTTTTTTGTAGCCTTAACTATTAATGCGCAAGTGCCCGGCGATACCATTGTTATAAAAGCCTTTAAGTACGGAAGCACAACACGCGATACCGTAATTAATTTTCCAAACACTAGTTTAACCTATGAGAAAATAATTTTAAAATATAATATGCGTTGCAAGAACGCACTCATCTCAACACAATCTGCTCCTAATCAAGGTTGCGGCGAGTGGGATTATTCTTGCAATACATATATAGTAGACTCTTCAAAAATTGAGACCGACCTTAATTTGCAACCTAGTCATGTTATCTCAAATTTCACAGGTACTGTTTTTCCATATGTATCACAACCTGTTTATGATTATTATAATTTTAGCCAAAGCAATGTTGTATTAAATAACATTGTTTCAGAAACACAACATACAATTGGTGTTGGTTCAACTCCTGTTCCTAATTTATTGAAGTCAGATGAAAGATCGGGTAAGTCGCAGATCTTATACACAGCTGCAGAATTAACCACAGCAGGTTTTGTTGCCGGAAATATAGATGGTATATTATTAAATGTTGCCAATACAGGCGGTGGCGTTAATTTTTTTAAAGTAGGTATACAACATAGCAGCGCCACAACTTTAAATTCTAATACGGTTACTTTAACGGGTTTTACAAATGTGTTCAACCAAAATTTTTCTTTTATTAACGGAAGCAACCGCCTTCAATTTCACACACCATTTGTATGGAACGGCACAAGCAATGTGTTGATCGAATTTTCTTTTACCAACACAAATCCAAGCAGTCCTATAGTATTTAACGGTGCAAGCTCACCATCGGTAATGGCTTTGTATGCAAAAAATAATTACGCGCTCGATCTTTCTGCATTAGGACATTCGTATTTAAATACTTCCATGCTTTCAACCATCAACAACCAAATTACTGTTGCATTTTGGGCTTATGGTAATTCGGCGCAATTGCCAACTAACACTTCTTTATTAGAAGGTTATTCTGCAAATACAAATCAACGTAATTTAAATTTGCATTTACCATGGAGCGATAACAACATGTATTTTGATTGCGGTTACAGCGCCGGCGGTTATGACAGGATTAACAAAGTTGCTACAGTTGGAGAGCAGGGCGGACAATGGAACCATTGGGCCTTTACTAAAAACGCAACAACCGGTAGCATGAAAATTTATTTGAACGGTTTATTGTGGAGCTCAGGTACAGGTAAAACAAAACCAATTTCTATTTTAACGTTGATTCTTGGTAAAGATGCTTTGCTTGCAAACAATCTTAATTACAAGGGTAAGATCAACGAATTTTCTATCTGGGATAAAGAATTATCTCTGGTTGATATTCAAGCATGGATGAACAAACCAATTGATGCAACACATCCATTTTATACGAACCTAGTTGCTTATTATAAAATGAATGAAGGCGCCGGATTAAATATTACCGATACAAAGAATAGTTTAATTTCTACCGGTGTTAATTTACAATGGACCTACGACCGTGGAAATAATTTAAAACGTTCTTTTTCTGAAACTACAATTAGGCCGAACATTGTTTTCTTAAATGGAACTTACGCATTAACTACAACAACAGTTATTACAAAAGATTCAGTTGCGCGAAATCCAAATGTTGTTCAACAGTATTCTATTACATCAAACGCAACATTAACACCCATGACACATGATGCTGTTGTTTTATCATCAACATCTAATTTATACGCAACAGCTCCAATAAAAATTTATGATGGTGATCTTGGTACATTAACAGGAACACTTGCTATTACACCAACAGGTACAATAAACATTATTAATCTTAATTACTACAGGCGTTATCCTTTTTATAACGAGATCATGTCGTTTGTAACGCCTTATGGCAAAGGCCTAGATCTGGGTGCTGCCGGCAAAACCTGGTATTATGATGTAACCGATTTTACACCATTGTTGAACGGGCCAAAAAGATTATTAATGACCATGGGTGGCGAGAACCAGGAACAGATGGATATTGATTTTATGTTTATTGTTGGCACACCCCCAAGAAATGTATTGGAATTTAAACAATTATGGCAAGGCGGTGCCCGTTATGGTGGCGTGCCAATTCAAAGCATCACAAATAATGCACGCTTTGAACCCCAAAATGTTTTAATGCATGCAAGTGGACAAAGCTTTAAAGTTCGTTCTACCATTACCGGCCATGGTGCGCAAGGAGAGTTTCACCAAAACGGCGGATTAGTAAATCACTTGTTTAATATTAATGGTGGTTCTTATGAAATGAGTTGGCAGATCACGCAAGAGTGCTCACATAATCCAATTTTCCCTCAAGGTGGGACTTGGGTTTATGACAGACAGGGCTGGTGCCCAGGCGAAACCTCATTAACAAAAGAATATAATATTACTGCTTCCGTTACACCGGGTTCAACTGTAACATTAGATTATCATACGTCTAATCCTCCGGCTTCAACGGGAGATTACCGTTACATTGTTGCCAACCAATTAGTAACCTATGGAGGCGCCAACCACAGTATTGATGCAGCTATTGTAGATGTTTTAGCACCAAGCAATAAAGTACTGTATTCAAGAAATAATCCTATTTGCGCCAACCCGGTTATTCTTGTAAGAAATACAGGTTCAACAATTCTAACAAGTCTTGAAATAGAATACTGGGTAAATAATTCCAGTGCAAAACAAACTTATAACTGGACCGGAAACCTGGCCTTTATGGATACTACAAGGATCTCGTTACCCGTAAATACTTTATGGCAATCGGGCATAACGCCAACAAATAATAAATTTAATGTTGAGATAAAAAAAGCAAACTCGGTTGTAGATGATTATTCGTTCAACAATATTTACAGTTCGCCATTTGTTGTGCCGGGAGTTGTTCCCGATCATTTTTCAATAGAATTTAAAACCAATAATAATCCATTCAGCAATACTTATAAACTTATTGATGCAGCTGGAAACATTGTTGGTCAAAGTAACTTTACAGATCCAAATACTGTTTACGAAGATTATTATATTTTAGATGGCTGTTACACGTTAATTGTTGATGATACCGGTGGAGATGGTTTATCATGGTGGGCTAACACCGCACAAGGTTCTGGTTATGTAAGGTTAAAGGATAATTTTGCTGTTGTATTCAAAACTTTTCAACCTGATTTTGGCGGCAGGTTTGAGTACAGCTTTACAACTAATGGACCTTTATCTGTAAGAGAAAATCAGTTAAGCGCATTCCTTAATTTATATCCAAATCCTGCACAAAATAAATTTATACTCGAAGGATCAGAATTAGAGGGCGCACAAATTCAAATTACAAATCTATTAGGGCAAGTAATTACAATTCCTTTCACTAAGAAAAATGACGCGATGGAATTTAATACCTCTTCTATAACAAGAGGAATTTATTTTGTAACTATTACCAAGAATGGAGATACCGTTACTAAAAAAGTAGTTATTAATTAATCTGAATAAATTATTTTTTTAGTTTGAATGGCGTTATTCTCTTGATGTAAACGAAGGATAAACAAACCTTTGTTTACATTCAGAGTAGCCAGATCTAAAATAAATTCTGTTTCAAAATTAATTTCTTTGCTTAAAATTAATTTGCCCTGCGCATCAAATAATTCAAACGCTTTTATTTTTGCAGTATTTAAAAATAATTTTCCGGTAGTTGGATTAGGGTAAAGTAAGAGCTCATCCATTTCTTCATATGAATTTAACCCCGTTACAACTGGTTGAGGCGTACAAGATTTAACTGCCTTAAATCCAAATGTTACCGTAGCGCCATCACTTTTAAAACGTAAGGTTAAATTTTGTCCGCTTGAGGTAACGGTTCCGGGACTGTTGGTTCCGGTGTATGAACCAATTAAGGGCGACGCAACAGTAGGGCCATTATATAAGAACAACGAATCATATCCCTGCTCCGTTCCAAAACTTTTAAATTGCAATTTTACAACACTTCCGGTTGGTGCCGCTAAAGAATAAGTATAACTTTCGCTGTCGTAATAATTTCGCATAGGGCCACCCATATCAAAAATACTATCGTTGCAAACTAACGGCGCGCAATCTGTAAATTTATTTTGCAATAAGGTCCAGTAACTTGTCATGCCGGCATCGTAACCCAACGCCCAAATAGCAATCCCGCCCAATCCGCGTTGGTTTACCATATCGTACCTTCTTCCTAAACTATAAACATCATCAATAAAACACTGGCGCCAAACACTTGAGTTTAAATAAGAGTAATAGGGTGTGTAACTTGTGCCGTCCCAACTTTTATTAGCCGCGCTATATGGCGTTGGATTGTTATTGATATAACTTAAAGTGCGCGATGAAGAAAAATTACCGGTTGTGCTTGCCGGTAAATTATTTGCTGTTACCTCCCATTCCTGGCCATAATAAGGTAACCCCAATAATAATTTTGATGGTGTTGCGCCCGCTTTTAAATAATAGGTAACTGTTTTTGAAAGCGTATAATTATAACCTGTCTGAAAATTATATAATGGATCGGATGGGCCTGCCTGCGAACTTCC
This sequence comes from Bacteroidota bacterium, assembly GCA_030681615.1. Classification (GTDB taxonomy): domain Bacteria; phylum Bacteroidota; class Bacteroidia; order B-17B0; family Aurantibacillaceae; genus Aurantibacillus. The sequence goes on along the minus strand of JAUXSA010000173.1, from coordinate 20,464 downwards.
GGAATAATAATAAGCATAACCCATAATTGTAAAATCATCTACAATACTATTTAATGCAGGCATATTAAATGCCGTGCTCCAATCTACTGCATACAAACAAACAGATAGCTTATAATTTGGATTTGCCGCATTTAATGCATTATTTAAATTGGTCATAAATGTGATGAATGGAACATTGTCTGAAGAGCCCATACCTTCAAAATCAATATTCACACCGTCGCCACCTCTTGCATTTAAAAGTGACACCATATTATTTATAAATGTTGTTTGTGCCGTACTGCTTGCCCAAAAAGTAGAATGGCCACTAAACATGGTAGCGCAAATATGTATCTTCTTTCCGTTATTTTTTGCAACAGTAACTACACTCGCGGTTGTCCATGCAAAGGAGGCATTTGTATTATTACCGGTTGATGGAGAAGCATCATAACTAAAATAACAAAGGTCACTTAATAAATTCCATTGATAAGCAGTATATGCAGTACCAACCCAATATGGATGCCAGCCATAAACTTTTTTATTTAAAGTACAGGTTGGAGAAAGAACCGATTCAAGTCCTTTGTTTGCGGGAGCTATACCATTTTCTGCAATTTGTAAACTATCAAATTGAGCATCGGTTTTTAAATTCAACGATCCGTAGTATTCGCTTTGTTCCTGCATAATAGACTTAAAGCCGGCATCTTGCGAGAAAGCATTTCCGCAAAAAATCAACAAACAGGATAGAGTAAAGTGTTTCATTTGCTTCGAAAGTAGTGCCTAATTGTTATAATACCAATAAAAGGAGCCATAAAAGGCGACTTTTTTGTATATTTGCGGCTAAATTAATTTAGAGGTAGATCAGGATTTTAAAATGAAAAACATTCGGAACTTTTGTATTATTGCACATATCGATCACGGAAAAAGTACGTTAGCTGACCGTTTATTGGAATTTACCGGAACGGTTAACAAACGCGACATGCAGGCGCAGGTTCTTGACGACATGGACCTTGAGAAAGAACGTGGCATTACCATTAAAAGCCACGCCATTCAAATGGACTATGAATACAAAGGCGAAAAATTTGTTTTAAATTTAATTGATACTCCAGGCCACGTAGATTTTAGCTACGAGGTATCACGCTCTATTGCTGCCTGCGAAGGTGCATTGTTAATTGTAGATGCGGCACAAGGCATTCAAGCACAAACCATTTCAAATTTATATTTAGCATTAGAACATGATTTAACCATTATTCCTATTTTAAATAAAATGGATCTGCCAAGCGCAGAACCGGAGATGGTAAAAGATCAGATTGTTGACCTGATTGGTTGCGAGAGAGATGAGATCATTCCTGCCAGCGGAAAAACAGGAATGGGTATTGAAGAAATTTTAGCTGCAATTATTGATCGTATTAAAGCCCCGGTTGGCGACCCCGCTGCACCTTTGCAGGCATTGATATTTGATAGCGTTTTTAATTCTTTTAGAGGTATTATTGCTTATTTTAAAATTGTGAACGGCACAATTAAAAAAGGCGAAAAAGTAAAATTTGTAAATACAGGCGCGTTCTATAATGCCGATGAGATAGGTGTTTTAAGATTAAAACCTGAGCCTCGTCCTGAACTAAGCACGGGTGATGTAGGTTATATTATTTCCGGAATTAAAAGTGCAAAAGAAGTAAAAGTAGGAGATACAATTACTCATTTTGATCGTCCTTGCGAAGAAGGTATTCACGGTTTTGAAGAAGTAAAGCCAATGGTGTTTGCCGGAATTTATCCTGTAGATACCGAAGATTTTGAAGAACTCCGTTACAGTATGGAAAAACTGCAATTGAACGATGCTTCTTTAACCTGGGAACCAGAATCTTCTTTGGCTTTAGGTTTTGGTTTCCGTTGTGGCTTTTTAGGAATGTTGCACATGGAAATTGTGCAAGAACGTTTAGAGCGTGAGTTTAATATGACCGTTATTACAACGGTTCCTAACGTATCGTACATTGCCTACCAAACCAATGGCGAAGTTGTAACAGTAAATAACCCGAGTGATCTACCGGATCCGGGACGTATTGATAGAATAGAAGAACCTTATATTAAAGCAAACATTATTACCAAATCAGATTTTATTGGCCCGGTAATGAGTTTGTGTATTGAAAAACGCGGACAAATAGTTACACAAAATTATTTAACGGCAGACCGCGTTGAGTTAGTTTTTGAAATGCCGTTAGGAGAGGTTGTTTTTGATTTCTTCGATCGTTTAAAATCTATTTCAAAAGGCTATGCTTCTTTTGATTATCACCCAACAGGCATGCGCGATTCTGATCTTGTAAAGTTAGATATACTTTTAAAAGGAGAGCCTGTGGATGCATTATCTTGCCTTATTCACAGAAACAATGCGTATTTATTTGGTAAAAAGATCTGCGAAAAATTAAAAGAATTGATCCCGAAACAACAATTCGAAATTCCTATACAAGCAGCTATTGGTGCAAAAATTATTTCACGCGAAACTATCAGTGCCATGCGTAAAGATGTTACCGCAAAATGTTATGGTGGTGACATTAGCCGTAAACGTAAATTATTGGAAAAACAGAAAGCCGGTAAAAAACGCATGAAGCAAGTTGGGAATGTTGAAATTCCGCAAAGCGCATTTATGGCGGTGTTGAAGTTGAATGATTAAAGTTAAAAAAAGCTTATTTGAATTCTTTTGAAGATGAAGAAATTTATTGTTTTATTATTTTTTAGCTTCACTTTAAACGCCCAGTTTTTATGGCAGGTGTATCCAAATAAAATTGGGAAATGGAATTATCTTGATGGCGATAAGTTTAATAAAGAAAAAGTAAATCCTGAAAAGTTAAAAGTTGAAGACAAAACAAAAGTAGCGGTTAAAAATAGGGTAGGACAAACAATCAAAGAGTTAGAAATTTTAACTAATAGCGAAGTTCCGGTTTTGTTTAATAAGAATAAACAACTTATCATTAGTGCCAATTTAAAGGGTCAGATTTTTGAAGAAAAAATCCAAGTGTAGTGAATGTAAGTAAACATACTATTTATTTAATCATTATTTTATTAATCGGCTTAGCGTTGCGTATAAGCATATCGCAGGATGATTTTTTACATAAGTGGGATGAACGCTATCACGCTTTGGTTTCTAAAAATTTAATGTCACATCCTCTTAAGCCCACCCTCTATGAAACTCCATTACTTAAGTATGATTATAAAATATGGTATGGTAACCATATCTGGCTTCACAAACAACCTTTACCTTTGTGGTTAATAGCGATTAGCTATAAACTTTTTGGTTTAAGCGAATTTGTTACTAGGCTGCCATCACTTATGTTTTCGTTTCTCGCAATAATAGTAACCTATTTATTAGGCAAAACTATTTTTAATAAAAAAATCGGTTTAATGTCAGCATTTTTCTTTGCAGTAAACGGTTTAATAATTGAAGTGGGGGCTGGTAGAATAGCTACTGATCATTACGATACATTATTTCTTGTTTTTATTGAGATCGCTGTGCTATTTGCATATTATAACGCTCAAAATAGAAAATACAGTTATTCAGTTTTAAGTGGCGTATTTATGGGCTTCGCCATTTTAACCAAATGGCTCCCTTGTTTAATAGTGTTGCCAATTCATTTCTTTTTTCTTTTAAATGCAAAAACAGAAGCAAAAATAACGATCAAACAAATTAGCACCTCTTTAATTACCTGCTTATTAATTGCCTTACCATGGCAAATTTTTATTCTAAACAATTATCCTTTGGAAGCAAGATGGGAATATTATCATCACTGGCTTCATGTGTCAAACGAATTAGATGGTCAAAATGGAGGGTACTTTTATTACTTAGATAAGATTCGCATTAATTATTCTGAAATAGTTTATCTCCCAGTTATTTATTGTGGTTACATTTTTTACAAACAGAAATTAAAAAACTACAATTTATTTGCCCTATTGTTTTGGATAATTATGCCAATTATATTTTTCTCATTTGTCAAAACAAAAATGCAGGGATATATATTATTTATTTGTCCGGCACTATTTATTATCACTTCATGGTTTTTTTTCGAAATAAAAGATAAATATATAAATAAAAACATCAATAAAATTACAATCACTTTTGTGTGGATTTTATTGTTTTCAATAATAATTCTTCCGGTAAGATATTGTTTTGAGCGCACTGGCTTTGGGTTTAAAAAGGTAGAGGCAAAGAAATATAATTACGAATACAAAAACATTAAATACGTCTTACCAAAAAAGTCAATTGTTTTAAACGTAAAAGAACCAATTGAATTCATGTTTTATAATGATTGCGTTGCCTATTCCAAAAGTAAATTAGAAGAAAGCGAGTTAGCGAAAATTAATTCTGAAGGATACTTACTTTTTTATTATAATGAAATTTCGGGTACCGTTCAAAGAGGTAATTGATTAAGGGTTAACTTTAATTACTTTAGCAGTCTTTGAACTATCACTAAAATTTGCTGTAATAAAATAAATTCCAGGTTGCAATTGCGATAAGTCTAATTCGCTTAAATAAATACCATTATAAATGATTTCGCCTAAGGCATTTGAAATCTTTAGGGATGACGGAACATTAGATACTTTAATGGTTACTTTACTTTGGGTAGGATTTGGTAAGACTGATATATATTCTCCATCACCTGATTTTTCCCATATTCTTACATAATCTATATCAAAAGAACTTGGTAGCGGCGTATCTGCATCTAAAGGAACAGATCCACCAGGACCATTTTCTGAAATTAAAGCTAGGTTAATTATTACGTTCATTCGTTCAATAGGAAAGGATTTTAAATGAAAGTAATTTCCAACACTTATATTATCGCCACAACTTACAGGTTGCCCGGATAAAGTTTCAACCCTATATATTATTCTTACAGGATCACCATCAATAAGAATGCTGATTTTATCAAATTCAAAAAGGCAAGTAAATGTATGCCATTCTGTAAGATCATATCCTCCATAATATTTATTGCAACCTGACGCCTTACCGATTCCTTCATAATCATGGCCGATACTTGTAACAACGGTTTTTACACCTGCATAACTATCAAAAACATCTATTTCATTCCATCGCTTACCGCCAAACATCCAAAATGCCGGCCAAAAACCTTTACCAGAAGGCATCTTGCATCTAATCTCATATTTTCCGTGGAAAAACTTTTTTTTGGTCCACAGATTTGATGATGTATAATTATATATCCTTAGGTTTGGCAAACCATCTGCTTGAATCGCATTGCTATCCTGCCAGTTGACGAGTTTCCTTAAAACAGTTTCTTTTTTAGCAATAATATGGCACACGCCATCGGATAGTGAAACGTTATCTAAAGAATTATACTCTATGTTTTGTCCACCCTGTATAGCACCTTGCCCATATCCCTGTATTTCCCATTTGGAACTATCAAGTACCAGATCATTAAAGCTGTCTTCAAAAACTATCTCATACGAATTGTTGTTGCATTTTGGAAAACTATATAAGCTCGCTATTTCTTTTTGGCAATTACAAGCTCCAATCGATGCAAGATAGGCATCGAGCAAAAAACTAATACCACCACCACGCACGCAATTGCCGGAGGTTAACTGCGCTGGCAAATATAATTGGCATGAGAGAAAAAACAGCAAAAGAACTTTAATTAAATAATTTGTTTTCAAAATCAATACTTAGGTATATACTAATATAACGAATTTAATAAAAACTTAGTGTTTTATAGATTGCCTTTTCCAAACAAATAGTTGTTCACAAAAGCTGTAACTAAAAAGCTTCGTAGGCATTATAGTCGGTAAATTCACATAATGAGATTTTTAGCCTTTATTTTCCTTTTTGTTTCCAGTTTTACCATCTCCTCTCAACTTAAAAAAGAGTATTACGATGCTAAAGAAACCCAGTTAAAATCTGAGACCGATTATTACAAAGGTGTGCCCTACGGCGCATACACCGAGTATTATCCAAGTGGCAACGTATTGTCAAAAGGTTATTATTATTCGGGCAAGCTCAGCCATTTTTTAGGAAAAGAAGATAGTATCTGGACATTCTATTACGAGAATGGGACCAAAAAAGCAGTTGAGCACTACGATAATGGCAAGAAAAATGGTACCAACGTGTATTATTTTAAATCCGGTAAGATCTCGCAGCTAACAAAATTTATAGATAACATCGCCGATAGTACGTGGACATCTTTTTATGAGAACGGAAAGGTTAAAAGCCGCGAGCCTTTTGAAAAAGGAAAGAAAGAAGGGGAGTGGACCTACTATTTTGATAATGGTCAGCTGGAAAGTAAAGGTAATTTTGAAAAAGATAAACGCCAGGGTAAAGTTGAAACCTATACTAAAACGGGTAAGCTATTAGCCATTCAATATTATTGTGCCGGTAAGCCCTGCAACATATGGGAAGAGTACTACGATAACGGCCAGAAGAAATTTGTAAAAGAATATAAAGATAGTATACTTTACCTTACCGATCTTTGGGATAGTAAAGGTAAACAGTTGGTAACCAACGGCAATGGAAGCATTACCGCTAACTATGATAACGGCGTTGTTAAAGCAATGGGTTTTTATAAAGGCGGTTTGCAAGATGACGTTTGGCGTTTTTTTCACGCCAATGGCGAGTTGGATTATGAAGCCACTTATGAAGGAGGAGCATTGAATGGGTATTATTCATCTTATTTTCAAAATCATAAAATAAAAAGCGAAGGAAATTTTATAAATAACAAGAAAAATGGTCTCTGGAAATTTTATACAAGCGAGGGGCAGCTTGAAATGGCGGGCACTTTGAAGGATGATCTAAGAGAAGACAAATGGACCTACTATTACTCTAATGGAAAAGTTGAAAGTGAAGGTTATTATTTGAACGATAAACAAACCGCAACCTGGAACTATTTTTACCGCACAGGAGAAAAATGGCGCCAGGGAAATTACGATACTGGCTTAAAGACTGGCGTTTGGACCACCTGGTTCGAAAATGGCAAAAAATTGCAGGAAGGCCCCTTTGTTGGCGGTAAAGAAAATGGTTTATGGACGAGTTGGTGGGATAATGGCACCAAAAAAGACGAGGGCAGCTTTAAAGACGCGCAGTTAGTAGACGATTGGCAGGGTTGGTATACTAATGGCAAGCCCAACTATGCCGGAAGTTATAACAGTAAAGGTAAAAAAACAGGAAAATGGGATTATTTTTACGAAAATGGTCAACCGCGTGAAACCTGTTCGTATGTAAACGGTATAAAACATGGGAACTATATCCAATGGTTTGAGAGGGGAAGCTTTGTTGATACAAAAGGCAAGTATCGAAAAGGACATCAACATGGCTCATGGACTTATTTTTACGAGACCGGCGGCATTAATCGTATTCAGCATTTTAAAAATGGAAAGCTAAGCGGCAAAAGCGTTTCGTATTATACAAATGCCAAACTGCAAAGCGAGTGTAATTATAAAATTGTGAATGATAGAAGAAAAGGCAAAGTGCAAAGCGTGCCTCACGGTTTATGGGTTTTCTATGATAAAAGCGGTAAAGAAATCAATAGAATAACCTATGAAAACGGGGTAAAAAAGTAATTGGAATTTTTTTTGTTATATTTGTGAAGTACAATTTATGACCAGGATCAGTTTTAAAATAATTTTAGTGGTTTTTGCATTTTCTTTCACCTTTTGCAAGAATGGCGAAAAACAGGATGAAAATCTTGTGATTGATGATAACACAAAGCAAGCCGTTCAGGAAACAAAATTAAATGCACAAAATGTATTTAACTCAATGCCAGATAGAAAATTAATTTTAAAATTAATTGAGGATAATAAAATTGACTACAATCCTGATTTTTTAAACGATCCAAACTCTGTTTCAAAATATACTGTAGAGTTCTATAAAGCTGCTAACCTTGGTATCTATGGTTCTGACCTAAGTATTGCCAACTCGTTTGATCAAACTCAGGAAAGTATGGTTTTCTTAAAATGCGTTAACTCTTTAGCAGCAAACATTGGTGTTAATAATGCTTTTGACCAGGCCATGTTTGACAGGATGGAAGCTAACCGCGAGAATAAAGATTCTACTTTGGAAATTATTACTGCCGCATTTAAAAAAGCAGATGAGATCTTAAAAGTAAATAATCGTCCAGCTACCTCTGCTGTTATCCTTACCGGTTCGTGGGTTGAGGGAATGTATGTTTCGTGCCAGATAGCAGAAACTGCCAACGGCGAAAAAATAATCAAAACAATAATCGATCAAAACGAGTCGCTAAAGAATATCATTATTATGTTAGAAGCTTCTAACTTAACAGATGGTACAAAATTCATTATCGCCGATCTTAAATCTATAAGGGATGCCTTTGAAGTGGCCGAGGCCAACACTGTTCAAAACCTTGAGACCATTAAAACCATTAAGGAAAAGATTACTGCTTTAAGGAATAAACTTATCGCGGGCGCTTAATTTGCTTTTAACTTTTTTTCCCAAAAATCATTCCGTTACTCCTTCAATTATTCTTAAATTAGTATTCATTAATGAAAAGAATTTTCATCATATTTTTTGCATTTTTTTTTGTTAGCCGTTCGTTTGCGGCTTATATTCTAATCCCGATGGATGAAGAGCAAAAGAATCATTTAAAAGCATATGGCCTTGCGTATTGGGCTTTAAAGGGCGAGTTAGAGATACATTGGTTGTTAAATTATCGCGGTGGCAGTTTTATGATCCCTAATGCAAAACCAGTTTCTAACGAATGTGTAATAAGAGGCATTAGCTACGAAACTATTTCCGACGCGCAGGGAAATTCTATTCTTGCCGAAATTGCAAACCCTGAAGCAAATCAAGATGCTATTAAATTAGAAAAAGCACCGCGCATTGCCGTGTATTCGCCAAAAGGTAAACAACCATGGGACGATGCCGTAACACTGGTTTTAAAGTATGCCGAAATACCTTACGATATTGTTTATGACGAAGAAATTTTTCTTGAAAAATTAAAGGATTACGATTGGCTGCACTTACACCACGAAGATTTTACGGGCCAATACGGTAAATTTTATTCGCAGTTTCAAAACGCGGCCTGGTATCAAAACGAGGTAAAAGAAAATGAAGCGCTTGCAAAAAAATTAGGTTTCGCAAAAGTGTCTTTAATGAAATTAAACTCAGCAAAAAAAATAAAAGATTTTGTTTTTAGTGGTGGCTTTTTGTTTGCCATGTGCAGCGCTACCGACAGTTATGATATTGCATTGGCTGCAGAAGGAGTTGATATTTGCGAGAGTATGTTCGATCACGATCCTGCAGATAAAAATGCACAATCAAAATTAGATTTTTCAAAAGGATTTGCTTTCGAGAATTATAAATTAAAAGAAAATCCTTACGAGTACGAGTACTCAACTATTGACACCTATTTAACACGTCGGAATTTTGGCATGACACAAAAAACAGATCTCTTTACGTTGTTTGAGTTCTCTGCTAAGTGGGATCCTGTGCCAACTATGCTTTGTCAAAACCACACAAACACAATACAAGGTTTTTGGGGACAAACAGCTGCCTTTGATAAAAAATATATTAAAAAGAATGTATTAATTATGGGCGAGGCAAAAGCATTTGGCGAAGCGCGTTATATACATGGCGATATTGGTAAAGGCACCTGGACCTTTTACGCAGGCCATGATCCCGAAGATTATGAGCACAGGGTGGAGGAGCCGCCAACAGACCTGTCGTTACATCCAAACTCGCCCGGTTATAGATTGATCCTGAATAATATTTTGTTTCCGGCAGCAAAAAAGAAGAAACAAAAAACCTAACTTTTAATTCCCCCTTTGTAAAAGGGGGTTAGGGGGATTTAAATAAAACAAGTAATTTTACACCATCAATTTTATTTTAAAAATAATCATCTCGGCACTGGCAGTTTTTATAGTTGCCAATATTTTACCTCATGTAAGGGTTGATGATTATTTATCTGCATTAATGGTGGCGGTAGTTTTAGCCTTCTTAAATACGATCGTAAAACCAATTCTAACTATTCTAACCATACCAATAACGGTTTTTACTTTAGGACTTTTTTTATTGGCTATTAACGCCTTCATAATTATTTTTGCCGAAAAACTGGTAAGCGGTTTCCACGTAGACGGTTTTTGGTGGGCGTTATTATTCAGTTTAATATTATCCCTTATTACGGGCATATTAAATGCCTTGTTTGGTGTAAATGATAAACCCAAACGCGAAAGAGATTAAACGAACTTTATTTGCACAATAAAAAAAGGGGCTTTAAGCCCCTTCTTCATTTTTATAAATAAAAAATTATTGATCGAATTTATTATAGTTTGGAGGCACCGCTAAGCTTGCATCATCCGGCACTTTGCGGCCAATTTTAACTACTTCTAATTTAGTTAATAATTTACCGTCACTTAACTGCTTCTCTTCGCTTAACAAAGGCATGCTTCCCTCAGGCAGATCTTTGATCTGGTTAAAGTAAATACTTTGTTTGTCTTTCCTGTTCCAGAGTTTAATTACCGGTACAAAAAACGAAAATTTGTTTTCAGCTACCCAATAGGTAATTACAGTATTCTCTTCAGAGTTTTGTACTGTGTACTCTGTACACTTAATACCTTGAATTGATTTTGTGCTTGTACCTTTTGTAACTGTACAAACTCCTTTTACAATCGGAGGAGTTTCGCTTTTGTGTTCTCCCCAAACTTTACGTTTTGGATTAACGAACTTTATTTTATTTTCTGTAAGATCAAAAATAAAGCTACCCTCAATGGCGTTTGATTTTTTGCCATATTGGTCTAGTTTTATTAATTTATCCTTTACCAAATAAATGTTAGTATTAGTGTCTTTTTGGTTATAGTATTTAAACTCAATACTTCCGTTAAAGTTTTGAGCGGTAATTTGCGTTAAACAAAAACACACAGTTAATGCAAGTAAAATCTTTTTCATTTTCAGGAATTATTAGATTACTAAATTATGTATTTTCGGGATAATTATTACAATGAAAAACGAAAATTCTCATAATTTAGGAATTGAAGGTGAAAAAATAGCCAAAAAACATCTTTTAGACAAGGGTTATGCGATTTTACAGCAAAACTGGCGCTTTAAGAAACTAGAAGTGGACATTATCGCCTCATATAAGAACCTGATCGTTTTTGTGGAAGTTAAATCAAGAAGCACGAGCGATTTTGGAGAGCCCGAACTGTTTGTGACCAAAAAAAAGCAGGGCTTTTTGGTATCAGCTGCGCATGAGTATTTGGTGTCAAATGATATTGAGCTGGAGTGCCGGTTTGATATTGTTTCTGTTTTACAAAATAATAACAAGATCAGTGTAAAACATTTAGAGGGAGCCTTTTATCCATCAATAAAGTAGCGTATATTTGCCCTACCATGCGCAAAACAAACAACACTAGGTCAGGAGCAAGCAGTAAAGGAAAATCGTTTAAAACAAAAGACGCCAATAAAGCGTTCAAAAAACCCTTCGGAAAATCTTCTTATAACGATAAGCCAAAAAGAGAAGGCGATTCATTTTCAGATAAAGACGAGAGGCCAAAAAAACGTTTTAACAGTTCAGAAGAACGTACTTCTTATAAAAAATCAGAAGGTTCGGATAAAAAATACAGCGATAAGCCAAAAAGAAGTTTTGGAAATTCAGAAGAACGCAAGCCGTATAAGAAAAGTTATGGCGGCGATAAAGATTTTGGATTTAGCGATAAACCAAAAAGAAACTTCGAAAAGTCAGGCGACAAAAAACCATACAAAAAAGATTTTGGTGATAAACCAAAAAGAAGTTTTGATAATTCGGAAGAACGCAAACCGTTTAAAAAAGATTCGAAGTTTGGCGATAAGCCCCGCAAGAGCTTTAGCGGAGGGGATGAAAGAAAACCATTTAAGAAAGACTTTGGAGATAAGAAAAAAGATTTCGGTTTTAAAAAGCCGGAGAGAAAATTTGATTCACCAAAATTTGAAAAGGACGATAAAAAGCCTCACAGAAAAAGCAGCAGAAGTTTTAACGAAGATTCAGATAAAACAAAGCGCGTAAAATTTGATGAGTTTGAGGAGGGAAATACTTTTTCAAATGCGTCAAAAAACGACGGCGATAAAAAGAAATTTAAAAAACCAGACCTAGTAAAGAAAACCGCCAGCGCCGATGGGTTGACACGTTTAAATAAATATCTTTCAAATGCAGGAATAGCTTCGCGCAGAGATGCTGATGTTTTGATTCAAAGCGGCGTAGTAAAAGTAAACGGTGTGGTAATAGACCAGTTGGGATATAAGATCAAGGCGGGAGATACTGTAACTTATGGCGATGCGGCCGTGAAAAGCGAACGCAAGGTTTATTTATTATTGAACAAACCTAAAGATTACATTACCACGGTTGATGATCCACAAGAACGCAAAACCGTAATGGAATTAATAAAAGGCGCTTGCAGAGAGCGCTTATACCCTGTTGGACGTTTAGACAGAAATACAACTGGTTTATTATTGTTCACAAATGACGGAGAGATAACAACAAAATTAACGCATCCAAAATACGGCGTTAAAAAAGTATATCATGTAAGTTTAAATAAAGGACTTAAAACCGAAGATTTTACAGCGATAAAAGAAGGTGTTGAATTAGAAGATGGTGTGGTAAAAGCCGATGATCTTGCCTTTGTAGGCGAAGGAAAAAAGGAGATAGGGATTGAGATACACAGTGGCCGTAACCGAATTGTTAGACGTTTATTTGAGCACTTAGGCTATGATGTTGTAAAGTTAGACAGGGTAGTATTTGCAGGCTTAACTAAAAAGGATCTGCCGCGTGGCAAGCACCGCTTTTTAACAGCAAAAGAAATTGGCTTTTTGCAAATGATCGGATAAATTTTGTATTTTTAAAGGATAGAAAACCATTTTTTGATTTAATAACTATGTGTGGAATTGTAGCATATATTGGTAAGCGCGAAGCTTACCCGATCTTAATAAAAGGATTACAACGTTTAGAATATCGTGGATACGATAGCGCTGGTGTTGCTATGATAAATAAGGCCGGAACTCTTAATGTTTATAAGCGTAAGGGTAAAGTAAGTGAGTTACTGGCATTTGTAAAGAACGAAGACACTAGTGGTAACATTGGTATTGGTCACACACGTTGGGCTACACACGGTGAGCCAAATGATGTAAATTCACATCCTCACTATTCTCAAACAAAAGATCTGGTGATGATCCATAACGGTATCATCGAAAACTACGCTGCTATTAAAGAAGGGTTAACAAAACGCGGACACACATTCCAATCTCAAACAGATACAGAAGTACTTATTCATTTAATTGAAGAAATTAAAACGCACGAGAAAATGAAACTTGGGCACGCTGTACAAGCTGCTTTAAAACAAGTTATTGGTGCTTACGCAATTGTTGTGCTTGATAAGAACGATCCTGATTCAATTGTTGCTGCAAAAAAAGGTAGTCCAATGGTTATTGGTATCGGATCAGATGATTTTTTTATTGCTTCAGATGCTTCACCAATTATTGAGTACACAAAGAACGTTGTGTATTTAGAAGACGAGCAAGTAGCAGTGTTAAGAAGAGGCCAGGAATTAAAGATCAGAAATTTAAAAGATAAAGAAGTTACCCCATACGTACAGGAACTAACATTAGAGATAGAATCTATTGAAAAAGGCGGTTACGATCACTTCATGTTAAAAGAGATCTATGAGCAGCCACGTTCTGTATTAGACAGCATGCGCGGAAGGTTAAAAGCCAACGAAGGTGAAATTAAAATGGGCGGGATTGTTGATCATGAAAAGAAATTTGAGAAAGCAAAGCGCATTATTTTTGTTGCCTGTGGCACTTCATGGCATGCGGGTTTAGTAGCCGAATATTTATTTGAAGAATTTGCACGCGTGCCTGTTGAGGTAGAATATGCTTCAGAATTCAGATACAGAAATCCGATCATCTTTCAGGATGACATAGTTATTGCTATCTCACAAAGTGGCGAAACCGCTGATACATTAGCTGCCATTGAATTAGCAAAATCAAAAGGCGCTACTGTTCTTGGTGTTTGTAATGTTGTTGGTTCATCTATCGCCCGTGCAACGCATGGTGGCAGTTATACCCATGCCGGTCCTGAGATCGGTGTTGCCTCCACAAAAGCATTTACAGCGCAAGTAACTGTTCTAACGCTTATGGCCTTGCATATGGCAAAAGTGCGTGGTACTTTATCAGAGAGCCGTTACCGCCAACTGTGTTACGAAATGGAAGCTATTCCAGGGAAAATAGAAGAAGTATTAAAATTAAATGATCAACTGCGCGAGATCGCATTCATTCATAAAGACACAAGCAATGCTTTATATTTAGGCCGCGGTGTTTCTTTCCCGGTAGCATTAGAGGGCGCATTAAAACTAAAAGAAATTTCTTATATCCACGCCGAAGGTTATCCGGCGGCAGAAATGAAACATGGTCCAATTGCTTTAATTGACGAGGAGATGCCTGTATTTGTAATTGCTACAAAAGGCGCTAACTACGAAAAAGTGGTAAGCAACATTCAGGAAGTAAAAGCACGTAAAGGAAAAATAATTGCTGTTGTAACTTCGGGCGACACTGAAGTTAAAAGTGTTGCAGATTATTGTATCGAGATTCCTGAAACAGATGAGTTTCTTGTACCGTTGATCGCTGTTATCCCGTTACAATTATTATCGTATCATATTGCTGTTATGCGTGGCTGTAATGTAGATCAGCCAAGAAATTTGGCAAAGAGTGTTACGGTAGAATAAAATGTTCAGGCTTGCAATAATTACTTTTTTAGTGACTTATTGCGTTTCTTTTTTTTCGCAAACCGTTTATAGTAGAGATTTTGAAACACGTAAAAAGAACGTGCCCATTTCAATTATCAATAACAACCCAGGTTATTTTTTTTTATTGCGTTATAACAAAGCAGCGCATGATATTACACTCGAAAGAAGAGCGAAACCAAGTGCTGAGATTCTTTCTTTTACGCCCCTAAAATTAGACAGTGTAAATGCAGATTGGTTCGATTACGAAAAACTAGATCATTTATTTTTTGAACACAATTATCAGGTTTATTTTTTGTTCGAAAGAGTTTTGAATTCTAAAAAAACACTTTACTTAAAGATCATTGACACACTTGGAAAAGCTTCAAGCTTTATAGAGCTTGCCACTATTGAAAAGGAAAAAGGTGTAACGCGCGTAGATCTTGAATATAAAAGAACACAAAACAATAATATTTTAATTATAGCCTCTCAAACTTACGGCAATTTTGCTGTAAAAAAACTAGTATTGTTATTTGATGTTGAAAAAAGAAAGATCGCATGGAAAAAAAAGTTGCCAATTGAAAATGATGCAACAGGTTATTCTATTGCCTTTGAGTGTAACGAAAGTAATGATCTGTTTTGTGTTTTTGTAAAAGCTCATATCGCATCTTTTAAAAGAAAATATATTAACCATGCTCAAATGGCAGTGCCGGTTATGTTTTTTGATTCACTGGTTATAGCAGGCTTTTTAAATAACTCATCTTTTGCCGTTCGAAGAGATCTGGCAATAAGTAATTTAACTGCATTAAACAGTATTAGATTAAGTGTAATAAATAATGTAGTTACTGCAAGTGCACATTTTGCTAAACAAGATAATTCCGGAGAAGAAAATGTTTATTTTTTTAATCAGATGTTTAATATAGCTCTTTCAGAGGAGATATACTCTGTTATAACGCCCTTAAACGAACCTATAAAAGAAAGTTTAACTTTTTATGACGGCACAGATTATAAAAATGCCAGTTCAAAAGAGTACGATCATTTTCGGAATTTTAATGTGAATGGGTTCGATCATCAGGTTTCGGAAAGAGTGGAGGACTATTATTTTAAAGAGCTACTTGTTTGGAAGAATGAAACTAAAACAGGAAAAATAGCATATCAAAAAATTATTCCACGAAAAATTTATTCTTTCCAGGGCCGCACACGATTTAAACATATCGCCAAGGCAATGCCATTTATGTATGGGGATAAATTGCATTTTATTCTTTTAGAAGCTCCTGAGAATTTTAAGAAAGATGCCAATAGTTTTAATTTCCATCGTTTTAAAAAAGAAACTAATCTTGCGCGATCTAACTTGGTGATGTATAAATTAAACAACGATGGAAGTTTAGAGAAAAAACTGATCTACCACAATGCTATTTTTGATGCCGTACCCATGCCCTACCAGTCAAACAAGCAAGATGATGTAATATTATATTTGGACGGCGGTAAGCGGGAAAAATTTGCTATTTTGAAACTTGACCAATTTTGGTAGTATCATTTTTAACTTGCATTTTACTTAAAGAAACTAATATATTTTCGTATATTTTTTTATATAAGCCGGGGTGTTTAGAGTAAAAAACAATTGCAGAATCGTATTGGGCGCGCGAAACTTTATTTTCTACAAGAGGGTCAAAGGCATAAGTAGAATCAGATCTCTCTGCAGGAACATTTTTTACATTAATGTTACTTGCGCTTTCGGCTAATGCAAAATCAAGAAGTATTTTTGTAAATTTTTCTTCACTTAATATATTATCGGGCACTGTAACATCTTCTTCTCCGCCTTGTCCGCAAGAGAACACAAGCACAAACAAAATTGGCAATAAAATTATTTTTTTTAGGAAAGAAAAGTTCATAATATTATTGTTCATTAAAAATATATTCTCCTGTGTTAGAAGTTGAGATCTTTGGTATAGTATTGGTTTTTTCGAAATGGTGGTAAGGTTTTTTTAATGTTTCCCAGAATTTATTTTTTTCTGCATCATATTTTTTTGTGAGCATATCGTTATTTTTTTCGTTGAATTTACAAGGATAAATGGCCATTTTTGTAACGTTTTTCCTGTTCATGTTTTCGGTGGCAAGAACATATACTTCTTCTATAGGATCGTTTTCTAAAGGAATGCAACCAATGGTAACGCAGTAACCATGTATCATTATATCACCACCCGGATCGGTACCGGTTTTTTTAATTCTATCGCTTTGGTTTGGATAATTTATTTTCATGGCTAAATGATAGCTGCTGTTTGGATTAAAAGTAGCGATCTCGTAAAAACCTTCGGGTACCTGGTAATCTCCTTGTTTTCTTTTAGGGCCAAGGTCGCCGCTTGAAGCACAAATCGGAATGGTTTTTAACAAAGTATATTTAATATCTGCTTTATTTTTTACCCAAACCTCAAATTCTTTTTCAAGTTTAAAAATGCGGAAATAGACTTCAAAATTATCCTTATTTATTTTTTTAGCCTCCAACTCTGCCTGCAAGCTAACCCATTTTTTATCGTAAGCAGTTCTTACCCGCTTATTGCTGAGCTGGGCGGTTTTAAAACCATTATCAAAAGTAGAACGAAAAGAAAACAGTGAAATAAGCGTAACTAACAAGGCTGTATTGATAATCTTTTTTTTCATGTTCATTTTTGCTTTTTTTTTGATCTATTTTTGTTACATTAAATTTAGTATGTTTTTAATTAAGATCATCCGAAATAAATATTTTTTAACGATAATTGGAATTATTGTTTGGTTACTTTTTTTTGATAAGAACGATGTGGTTACACAATTTGATCTGATTCAAAAGCGAAATAAACTGCAAAAAGAAAAAGAGTATTATATCTCTGAAATCGAAAACAACAAAACTAATTTAAGCGAATTGCAAACCAATACAAAAAGCCTCGAGATCTTTGCACGCGAAAAATACTTAATGAAAAAAGATAACGAGGACGTTTTTGTTTTTGTAACAAAATAAATTATTTCACCGGCTTAGCTTCTTTTGCAGCTTCAGTTTTTGCCATTCCTTCAAGGTCCCTGTCAAAGAAATAAAGACCGCTTTTATCATCGCCAATTAATTTCAATTTATCAACTATTTGTCTTGCTAAAGCTTCTTCTTCTATTTGCTCACTCACATACCATTGTAAAAAATTGTGGGTAGTATAATCTTTTTCTTTTAAAGTAATTTCAACAAGATTATTTATTTCAGCAGTAACTTTCATTTCATGTTTTAAAATTTCTTCAAAAACAGATTTTACAGATTTAAATGTTACAGGAGGTTGTTTTAATGCAGGCACTATACCATGGCCGCCACGCTCATTCACAAACTTAAGCAGTTTTAGCATGTGCATGCGTTCTTCATCTGTATGAACGTATAAGAATGCCGAAACCCCATTTAAACCCTGGGTTTCTGCCCAACTTGCCATTGCAAGGTAGTATTGGGAAGAAGAGCCTTCCATTTCTATTTGTTTATTTAATGCCGCACTAACTTTAGCTGATAACATAATCTATTTTTTTACAAATATACCTAAAATATATATTGGTTTATTTAGGTGAAATAACACTCGTTATTTTCAATTTTTTTGAAACTTCTAATAAAATCATTTTTTATTATTTTTAAGAAGTCAAACAGGCCAACTAACTAACGTCTAAAATCTAAAATTTTTAGGAGAATCTTGCCAAAAGCGGGTAAAATTTCCCCAACTTTTAAGGCCGTTCCCCAGTTTCAATGGCCTTGAAAGTGTGTGCAAACCGATAGTATCAACATGTAATTAACAGGTTCTCAACATTTTCTTTTAACAGTCAATTATTGAATGGTTAATTTGAATGAGTGAATGATTTTTACTAAGTTAAATATGTTGCTACATTTAACATGTGCAATTTATAAAGCCTTTGAGGGGTTTTAGTTTAACTTACCATTTTGAGTTTAATATGCTTTACTTGTTTTTAAAAAAATAGTTAATATTTAAATTAAGTTTATGAATAAAAAATTACAATTATTAATCACCTTTATTTTTATAACCTTCATAAGTTATCAGGTAAGGGCATGCCATGGTTTAGCGTTAATGAATTATAATGTTACAGTTGGGCCAACTGGGGTAACGGTTAACGGCTCTTCAAATGGGGCTACTTGTGGCTGCGGGCCTTACTGGATGCAAGTGGAGATTGCCTGTACAGTTGCAGGTTTAACAGGCTTACCCTCTCCTGCAGTTCAAAACACAATTGATAACTGGACTGGTCCTGGAACAACATATAACGCTCACCCTTGGTATTTTGGATTATTAAATGTGCCTAATTATGTAGGTCCCGGCTGGCCTGACCAATGTGTTGTGGAGCCTTATACCGCGGTGTTCATACCTTTTACAGCTCTATGCCCTGGCCAAACCTATTTTTTACGCTCGCGGGAGTGGCTGGGGGGCAGTACCGCCATTCCGCCCGCCGGGCCCTGGTCGGCCATGACATCTTTTGTTGTACCGGGAGCATTTACCGCATTAAATTTTAGTGTTACTGCTGTACCACCCAATTACTGTGCACCAAACTCTGCAACCTTATCTATTAACAACATTGCAACATCAGCTTGCGGAAACACCACTTATTCATGGACTCCTAGCGGATCAACTGCTACAAGCATTGTTGTTTCGCCGGCCGTGAGTACAACTTATTCTGTAACGGTTAATGCTCCTTGTCAAGTGCCAATTACAAAAACAATTACTGTTAACGTTGGCACTACCCCTTCTGCTGCTTTTACTGGGGCAACAGGCTGTGCAAATGCCCCTATTAATTTTAACCACACCGGTACTGCTGGTGTAACACATACCTGGTCGGCTGCGCCTGCGGTCGGCGTTAATATTGTTTCGGCAAATATTGCCAACCCCGTCATAACTTTTGCAAATGCCAGTACTTATGCCATTACACATGTCGTCTCCAACGGAACCTGTTCACATACGGTCACATCCAATGTCACCATAACGGCGGGCCCAAATCCGGCATTTACAGTTCCCACACCTACGCAGTGCTTAAACGGAAACAGTTATAGCTTTAATGCTGCTACTCCCGGCGGAACACATAGTTATGTGTTTAGCCCTACTGCGGGTGCGCCGGCTGCAGGTGCGTCAGCCAATTATGGTCCAGGCAGTGTTACAACACCTGGTACTTATACCGTTACTCACTCCGTTAATACAGGGGGCTGTACCGCTTTTACAACATCTGTTATTACTGTAAATCCTCATCCGAGTTTAACTATCGTTCCAAATCCCGCTATTTGCGGTAATAATAATGGAAGTATAGTTATTAATAACACAACGCCAGCCGGTCAAACAGTAATAAGTTATTCATTAAATGGAAATGCCATCCCTTCTCAAACCGTTACTGGTCTGGGCTCAGGCGCCTATACGGCTGCGCTTACAAATAATTTCGGCTGCGTAACATCATCCGTAACTAACATTGCTAATACCCCTGGTGTAACTAACCTTGCAACTACATTTACCAATGCTTCTTGCGGTAATACTAACGGAGCAATAGCTTTAGGAGTTGTAACGGGTGGTACCGGACCTTACACATATAGTGTAAACAACGGCCCCTTCCTTGCCGCACCACCTTTAACTAATTTACCTGCAGGTAACTATACAATAACAGTAAAAGACGTTAATAACTGTGTGTTCACTAAAATTGTTACAATCGTTAATACACTCCCTCCCACCAACGTAACCTTTACCACTTCCCCTACAGCCTGTGTGGGCAATACAGGGGTGTTGGGTATAACAGGCGTAACAGGCGGCGTAGCCCC
>JAUXSA010000167.1 GCA_030681615.1 Bacteroidota bacterium | reverse complement strand
TACTTGCCCTTACCGAACTTGGCAGATCTCCTTTTTTAAAAGTAACTGATTTTTTATGTTCAACATCAGAAGCAACGCAACGATAAGGCACAAATAAACTATCAAAATTATTATTTACCGAATTAGATACACCTGTGAATGTTTCCATTAAATAATAATCAATAGGAATGGAATTGATAACGTTTGTAGGCAAGTTTTTAAGGTAATGATCCCTAAGGTCTAATTTAAAGGTGAGCCATGATGCATAATCATCACGTTTCTTTACCATATATTCATATTTTGCTGGCAGATCGCCTTTGGTAATACTTTGAAAAAAGGTAGTTTTAACTAAAAGTTCTATTTCTTTTGGTGAATAACCAATAGCATAATAAGCACCAATTAAACTGCCGATAGAAGTCCCTGAAATATAGTCAACAGGAATGCCATTTTCTTCTAAAGCCCTCAAAACTCCAATATGAGAGAGGCCGCTGGCACCACCACCACTTAAAACCAAACCAACTTTTTGAGCTTTTAAGGGTCCATTAGTAAGTAAAAAGAGCAAAAGAAATACAGTATTTAAGGTTTTTTTCAAAAAAAATGGCAAAATCTTAGTAGGTACAAAAATAAACTTTATCTAAAACAGTTTCTATTCATAAATATAAATAATTATCTTAGCGCTTGTACTTTTTTAACTGTGGTAAAATTTATTCTTTCAAAATTTTTTTATGGCATTTTGGTGCTTTTTGGTGTAATCACCACCATATTCTTTTTGTTTAATGTTTTACCCGGCGATCCCGCTACAATTATGCTTGGCCAAAGAGCCAACAAAGAGGCTGTAGAGGCCATTCACCGCGACCTGGGGACCAACAGACCGATCATAGTACAATACAGCCATTACCTTAACGATCTCTCTCCAATATCCGTTCATAATTACAAGAATAACAAGAGTTTGTGGTTCTTAAATCCTGAAAAATATTCCTGGCTTGCCCTTTTTACAGTAGGTACAGAGAAGGTGGTTGTTTTTAAGTGGCCTTATTTGCGCCGGAGTTACATTACTAAAAGGGATGTTACCGAGATAATTAAAGATACATTACCCGAAACCGCTGTATTGGCCTTTGCTGCTATCATTATTGCCTCTGTAGTTGGTATATTTTTTGGAATATTAACAGCTACCCGCAAAAACTCCTTTTTTGACCGGATAGTATTTGTTTTAGCTACAGTATTTGGCATGAGTGCCCCCTCTTTTTTAGTAGGTTTAATTGTAGCCTGGCTTTTCGGCTATGTTTTGTCGAAGTACACCGGACTCGATCCTTCAGGTAGTTTATACGATATTGATGTTTGGAATGGCGAAACATTAAAATTAAAAAACCTCATATTGCCTGCAATTACATTGGGCATGCGCCCTTTAAGCATTATCATACAGTTAACGAGGAGTTCTTTATTAGACGTATTATCGCAGGATTATATCAGAACGGCCAGGGCCAAGGGTTTGAGCTATCGAAAGATCATCGTAAAACACGCCCTCAAAAATGCTCTAAATCCAGTGGTTACTGCCATTTCGGGCTGGTTTGCAGGATTAATGGCCGGTGCGGTGTTTGTAGAAAAGATATTTAGCTGGAAAGGTATTGGTTATGAAGTAGTAGAAGCATTAAGCAAGAACGATCTGCCTGTTGTAATGGGCGCCACTTTAATATTTGCCACCATATTTGTTGGAATTAATATCGTTGTGGATATTATTTACGGTATCCTTGATCCGCGTGTTAGAGTAAAATAAAATTAACATGGGCAGAAAAAAAATAGTAGCCGGGAATTGGAAAATGAATACCAATTTAGACGAGGCGCTTAGTTTGATCACTGAAATAAAAAAAGGATCAGAACAATTTTCTGATATTGAAAAAATAATTTTCCCACCATTTACTTTTTTAAAAGACGCTAATGATAGTTTAGTAAATGAATCTACTCTTTTTGTTGGTGCGCAAAATTGCAGCGAACATAGTAAAGGCGCTTTTACCGGCGAAGTTTCTGCAGAGATGCTAAATTCGGTTGGCTGTAAATATGTTTTGGTTGGACACAGCGAAAGAAGAACGTTTTTTAAAGAAAGCGATGAGCAGTTGATCTCAAAAATTCAGAACGCTTTAAAAAATAATTTACAGGTAATTTTTTGTTTTGGTGAGCAGTTGGAAGAACGAAAGAGCGGAAAACATTTTGAAACTGTAAAAAAGCAATTGGAAAATGTTTTAAAGAATTTTTCTGAAAGCGAATTAAATAAAATGTACCTGGCTTATGAACCTGTTTGGGCCATTGGCACCGGCGAAACCGCTACACCGCAGCAGGCACAGGAAATGCACGCTTACATTCGAAAAATTATAGCTGAATTGTTTTCACCTTCTTTAGCGCAAAATATTCCAATTTTATATGGCGGAAGCTGCAACGCACAAAACGCGAAAGAATTATTTTTATGTGCTGATGTTGATGGTGGTTTAATTGGCGGTGCCAGTTTAAAGGCAGCCGATTTTTGTAAAATCATTTCTTCATTTTAATGAGTTATTTAAGTTACCAGTTCAGGGTTAAACCAACCGAGCCCGGCTCCGAAATTTTAATGGCAGTTATCTCTGATCTTGGCTTTGAGAGCTTTGATTTTAACGAGACAGGATTTACCGCTTACATTAAAGAAGAGCATGCAGCCGGTATTGACTTGAGTAATTTTGTTTTTGATGATTTTATTTTTAGCTGTGAGATAAAAAAAATTCCGCTCACAAATTGGAATGCCGAATGGGAAAAGAATTTTGAACCAGTAACCGTTGATGATCTTCTTTTTATCCGGGCACCTTTTCACGAAAAGAATAAAAACTTTAAGCATGAAATTGTGATCATGCCAAAAATGAGTTTTGGTACCGGGCATCACCAAACAACCCGTTTGGTTTGTAAAGCCATGTACGAAACTGATTTTAATGGTAAACGTGTTTTGGACATGGGTTGTGGTACTGGTATCCTGGCTATTTTAGCACAGTTCTTAGGGGCTAAAGATATTTTGGCAATTGATATTGATGAGTGGAGTGTGGAAAACAGTATTGAGAATTGTGCAACAAACAACTGCAAAGAGATAGTTGTAAAAAAAGGTGATGTTGACCTGTTGGAAAACGAAAAACCTTTTGATATTATTATTGCCAACATAAATAAGAATATTTTAAAAATGCATTTACCAACTTACTCTAAAAAACTAAAAACCGGAGGCAATTTATTTTTAAGTGGCTTTTTTACAACTGATATGGACGAGTTAAAAGAAGTGGCAGCTAAACAAAATTTAAAATTTCTTTCTTTTAAAAATGAGAACGAGTGGGCGATGATGTTATTGGAGAAAGAATAAAATTTGAATAAGCATAAAAAAAGCCCCGATTTTATATCGGGGCTTTTTTGTTTAAAATTAAATTCTATTTATAGAGTCCCATTTTAACAAGCTCCTCTAACATGATACGTTTTCCCTGATATAACACAGTTACAAAGGCATCGTCCTGCCCGGCTTTAATTACTTTTTTATTATGGATCCAGGCAGCTTCTAATGTTTTAAATGTACCATTAATAGTTATCCTGGTAATGCCATCACCTAAAAGTAATTTATCAATTTTACCTAAACCTTTTAAGTGTTTGAATTTATAGTTCTTAGGGTTTTTAAATGCTGCAACCTGAACCTTAAATTCTAAGCCTTCTGCTGAAATTTTTCCGTATGCAGCAGAATATTTACTAATTTTTTTCTGCAATAAAGTAATTGCTTCTTTATCAAATTCATTTGGTAAAGGTTTACCCGGTACAATTGCTGCAACTGGAATTGTATCTTTTGGTGTTTCAAATTTAATGTCTACGATCTTTTCTGTATAAGCAGTAATTTGTGAAGCGTCAAATTCAAATGTTTTTGGCTTTTCGTCTTTATAAGAATAAATAATTTTATACGATTGTCCCGGAGGCATAGAGATCATATAATTACCGCTAGAAGGAATTGTTTTAACCACATTAAATACTGCGTTGTTCTTAGAGGTAACTTCTACTTTTACTGTAGACTCTATCGGTGCGCCATCAAAAGTAACTTTACCTTTTACAAATAACAACACAGGTTTTTTAGCTTCAAATCCTGTCTCAACTAAATAAATATCATTTAAACCTTCGCCACCGGCTCTTCCACTGCTGTAATAACCTCTTGTTCCATTTGCAGCAAGTACAAAATATTTATCATCATCAGGCGTATTGATCGGGAAACTTAAATTCTCAACTTTTTTGAAAGATGAATCACTTGGTTCCATATAAGCCCTGAAGATATCATGACCTCCACTACTTTTGGGTCCGTTAGAGCTAAAGAATAAGGAAGCACCATCAGGATGAATAAACGGTGAATCTTCGTCGTACTTAGTGTTTACAGAGTCTCCAAGGTTAGTTACATTACCCCAGGTAGAATCTGCCTGTAATTTTGCTTTGTAAATATCCCTGCCACCAAAACCACCCGGACGATCGCTTGTAAAATAAAGTGTTCTGCCATCAGGAGATAAAGAACAATGTCCTTCTTGGGAAATAGTATTAATTTGTCCTTTAAGTTTTATTGGAAACGAAAAAACATCTCCAATTAAATTACTTTGATAAATATCTCCATGTCCTTCTGCATCATCTTTATAAATAAATAATATCTGTCCATCCTGACTTAATGAGATAGCAGCGTCATTTGTTTTAGAGTTTATATTATCAAGAGGAACCGGAGCCTGCCATTGATCGTTTGCTTTAATTGACATGTAAACATCTTCTAAATAAATACCATGAACAGAATCGGCTGTCATTAAAACTTCATTTATTTTACCACCTTTACTTTTTACACCAGTGTATGTAAATACCATCATCGATTCATCAGCAGAAATAGTTGGCACATACTCTTCATCCTTACTGTTTATGGGTGTACCAACAGTTGTGATTTTAGCTTGTGTTGCATTTGCGCTATAATATTTAGCATTCTCAATGTATTTTTTCAAAAATTCGGCCTGTGGCTTTTCTTCTGGTTTGGTACGTTTGTTGGCAAGAAATCTGTCAACCATTACAAGGGCCTCATCAAATTTGTAATTGTAATGCATTGCACGCGCAAGATCGTATTCAATAACATCTACCTTTGGATTTTTATCGTAAACCTCCTGTAGTAAACGCAAGGCGTCTGGATATTTATCACTGCGGTAAAGAGAAGTTTTACCATAAACATACTTTACGAATTCTTCTTTTGGATGACCTTTATGGATGTTCTCAAAATAAGGCAAAGCCATTTTGTAATTTTTTTCTTCGTACAATAAAAAGGCGTTTGCCATGGAGTCTTTTTCAGTTTTTCTCCATCTGCTGGTATTAGTAGTTTGAGAATAAAGCGTAGTTACGCATAACACGAACAAGTATATAATAATACGTTTCATAAATTACAATTTAGAAGGTCTTGTTTTGGGTTTGTATTTGGCATTAAATATAAAACAAATTTCCAATTAGACAAAAAGTATTCTCACGAGTTGTTTACATAACTCTATTGAAAATGCTTGCTTTTCGCGAAATTTTTGACAATTAATGCCGAAAAGTCGTTAAAAATACTCAAATTGGAGGCAATTAGCTCTTTACCGAATAACCAGTTATTGCCAAGAGTAAAATCAGAAACCTTGCCACCAGCCTCATTTACGATCAAAACTCCCGCCGCAACATCCCACGAGTTTAGGTTATATTCAAAAAACGCATCTACTCTTCCACAAGCTAAATAACAAAGATCTGCGGCAGCGGCTCCAATTCGTCTAACCCCATGGGTACTTCTCATTAATTGCTCCAGAGTTTTAAGATAAGGATCTATTCTTTCGAAATTATAAATTGGGAAACCCGTTGCTATTAAACAGTCTTTTAATTCTTTATTTACTGAAACTTTAATTGGTTTTTCATTTAAAAAAGCTCCTCCATTTTTAACAGCATAAAAACATTCGTTACGACTAACCTCAAGCACAACACCTAAAATAATTTCGCCTTTATATTCTAAAGCTATACTAACTGCGTAACATAAAATGCCGTGCACAAAATTAGTTGTTCCATCTAAAGGATCTACTATCCAATTGTATTCTTTTTTTTCCGATAAAGTATTTTCTTCAACGATAAATCCGGCTTGTGGCAAAATTGTTTGTAGCTCTTTTACGATGATGGCTTCCGCTGTTTTGTCTACGTAGCTCACCAGGTCGTTAAGACCTTTTATCTCAACTTTGTCTTGTGAAAAATTCTCTCTTTCTTTTTGAATGAAGGCGCCTGCTTTTTTTGCGGTTGAAATTACCGAAGGAAGAATAGAATTTAATTTTTCAAATTCCATTGTTTAATTTTTAAACTCTAAACGACTGCCGTACTTGGTTTCATTAAATTTACCATTGTCATAAACCAAATGGCCATTTACAAAAGTTTTTTCAATACTGCTTTTAAATGTGTGTCCTTCAAAAGGACTCCAGCCACACTTGTATAATATATTTTGTTTGGTAACGGTTTGAGGTTTGTTTAAATTAACAAGAACAAGATCTGCAAAATAGCCTTCTTTGATGTAACCTCTTTTTTCTATTCTGAAAAGATCGGCTACATTATGACTCATTTTTTCAACTATTTTAGGTAAGGTTATTTTTTTATCATGATAAAAATCGAGCATAGCTAAAATGCTATGTTGTACCAACGGCCCACCACTTGGCGCTTTTAAATAAGGTAAGTTTTTTTCGTCAATCGTGTGAGGCGCATGATCAGTTGCAATAACATCAATAGTGCCATTTAAAACCGCTTCAAATATCTTATCACGGTCGTAAGCGGTTTTTACAGAAGGATTCCATTTTATAAAATTGCCTTTTGTTTTATAATCTTCATCGCTAAACCATAAATGATGGATGCAAGCTTCGGATGTAATGCGTTTTTGTTTTAAAGGAATTTTATTGGTGAACAACGCTAATTCTTTTGCAGTAGAAATATGTAAGATATGTAAACGTGTATTATGTTTTTTTGCTAACTCAACAGCCATAGAAGATGACTTATAGCATGCTTCTTCGTTACGAATGATAGGGTGGAAGTAAGGCTCAAGATCTTCACCATACTCTTCAATTATTCTTTTTTGATTTTCTTTTACAAGTGGATCAAACTCACAATGCGTTGCAATGAGCGCATTTATTTTTGAGAAAAAACCTTCGAGTACTTCCTGGTGATCTACCAACATATCTCCTGTTGAGGATCCCATGAATATTTTTAATCCACACACTTTAGAATAATCTACTTTTAAAGCCTCTTCTAAATTATGGTTTGTTCCTCCCATAAAAAAAGAATAGTTGGCTAAAGAACATTCTGATGCGCGTTTATATTTTTTTTCTAATTCTAAAATGGTTGTTGCCTGTGGGTTTGTGTTTGGCATTTCCATATATGAAGTAACACCACCAGCCACTGCGGCTTTTGCCTCTGTATAAATTTCGCCCTTATGCATTAAACCCGGTTCGCGAAAATGAACCTGGTCATCTATTGCACCCGGTAATAAATATAAACCTTGGCCGTTAATTTCAGTGTAAGTTCCTTCTACTTCAATATTCCTGTCTATTTTAGAAATGAACTGATCTTTAATAAGAACATCAAAAGAACCAATTTCTCCTTCGTTAACAAGTGTTGCGTTTTTTATAAGGTACTTCATATTACAAAGTTATAATTCTCCCAGCTCAACTAAAAATTTTTCGATCTTTACTTTTGCATCTTTTGCCGAGCAGGTATAGTTATTGAACAGAACCGAGAAGGCCAGGTCTTTGCCGGATTTAGATTTAACAAAACCGCAATAACCTCGCGCGCGGTTAATATAACCGGTTTTGGCGCGCATATTATTCTCAATTAATTTTCCTTTACCAATATTGCTCATGCTGCCGCTTCTGCCGGCAACAGGTAAGGAGTTGTTAAACATTTTGTATAGCGAGCTGTCGTTATAGATCTTGCTTAAAAGACTTGCCTGAAAATTTGTTGTAACTGTATTTGCTCTTGATAAGCCACTTCCATCTACCATATAAAGTTCAGTAACATCCAAACCTTTTTTTTGCCAGTAATTTTTTACAGCATCAATTCCTAAATACATACTTCCGCGACCAACACTTCTTAAAATGGTTTCGCAATAATGGTTATTACTTTTTAGATTGGTGTAAAAAACTATTCTTTCGAGTGACGGTGAAAAATGAGTGTATAATAGTTGTTTTGTAATTGTACTATCGGGTCGTTGATAGTTTGACTCGATCAATTTGTGGTTATATTTAATTCCTGCTTTAGTTAAAGAGACTGAAAATTTTTCTGCGCACAACAATGCAGGATCGGGGAGGGCGGCCTCTACTTCAAAATCTTTTTTATTTGGCGGGATCTTTCCGCTAACTTCTTTTGTATAACTGAAGGGGTCTCCATAAACAAAAGCATCATCCTCTTTTCCTTTAGCAATTACATTTGAATTAATGCAAATAGTATTGTTGCAATAAGCAGGAATTGTTTTTTCAACTGTTGCTTTGCTGCCAACTTCTTTACTGGTGTAAATAATTTTAAACTTATTATCGTTATAAGATAAACCACAAGGTGCAACGCCAAAATAATTATTTATATCGGCCCAGATCCAGTTACCGGGAATTGTTCTGTCAAAAAAACTGGCGTCGCCAATAATTTTTCCTTTTATTTCTTTAACTCCTTTTTCTTTTAGCGCAACGGCCCATTTATCTGTAATCTGAATAGTGTCTTTTTCTTTTACAAAATTCTCTGATTGTAAAGTCGGATCGCCACTGCCATAAATAATTATGTCGCCGTTTACAACGCCTGTTTCTTTACTAAAAGTGCCCGTGTGGTATATTTTAGTTGTATATCTGTAGCCTGCGCCTAATGTACCTAATGCGGCACCGGTAGTAATTACTTTTTGTGTGCTTGCGGGTACAACAGACTGATGAGAATTTAATTCATAGATAACATCACCGGTCTTAGTATCTATTACACAAAAACTAAGTGTAGCGCTTTTAAGATCTTTATCAGCTTTCCAGCCTTCAACTACAGAACTTATTTGAGCATTAATACATAATGGCATCAAACAAATTAAAAATAATTTATAATAACGTTCTACCAAATCTCTACCCTGTTATTTTCTGATGTGTACATTTTATCACCCTCTTTTACACCAAATGCCTGATGAAATTCTTTTAAATTAGTTAATGGTGCAAAGGCCCTGAAATATCCCGGCGAATGATAATCAACCGTTATTAATCTTTTTAGTTCCGCATCTCTACAAACACCCTTCCAGCCTTGAGCCCATGCAATAAAAAAACGTTGCTCGCCTGTAAAGCCTCCCATTTTTACCGAGGGCTTACCTTTTAACGATTTTTGATAAGCGTAATAGGCCATAGTTAAACCACCAAGATCAGCAATGTTCTCGCCTTGAGTCATATTGCCATTTACTCTCATACTATCAATTGCAACATAATTATTAAACTGGTTTACAATAAGTAAAGTTTTGGTTTTAAAATTATCGTAATCTTGTTTTGTCCACCACATTTTCATATTTCCGTCAGCATCAAATTGCGCACCTTGATCATCAAAACCATGCGTTAATTCGTGACCAATAATAGCGCCCATGGTTCCATAGTTTGCTGCATCTTCTGCCTCTGGATCAAAGAACGGAGGTTGCATGATAGCCGCCGGAAAAGTTATTTCGTTGGTAGTTGGATCGTAATATGCATTTACAGTAACAGCCGTCATTTGCCATTTACTTCTATCTGCAGGTTTTTTTAGATCGCCAAGATTATCGATAATAGCATATTTTACACCACGGTTATAATTTGCCCAAAAATTATCGGTAGCAATAGTTAGTTTAGAATAATCTTTCCATTTATCCGGATAACCAACTTTTCTAATTAAAAGATCTAATTTCCTGTTAGCTTGTTTTTTTGTTGCGTCATCCATCCATGTTCTTGAATTGATGCGTTCGCGGTAAGCCAGAATTAAATTGTCAATAAGTGAATTTACTTTTGCTTTTGCCTGTGGCGTAAAATGTTTTTTTACAAATTCTTCCGAAACGATATCACCAATTACGCGATCCATAGCTGCCTGAACGCGCTCCCATCTTGGTTTCATTTTTGGTGCACCACTTAACACCTTTCCTCTAAACTCAAAGCTTACTGCTTCAAACTTATTTGATAAAAATGGAGCAGCTTCCATTAATAATTGTGCTTTTGCATATAATTTTAAATTTTCGAGTGGTAACGGCGTCACGCTTAGTAATGCACTTAACTGTTTAAAATAAGTCAGGGTTGCAACAATAATAGTGTCGGGATGTCCAATGTTCTTTTGTTTAAAATACATATCCCAATTAATTGCCGGTGCCATTGCTTTTAGTTCTTTGGGTGTTTTAGTGTTGTATAATTTTTCGGGGTTTCTCATTTCCAAACGTGTAAGGGCTTTATCAGCCATTTCTTTTTCAAAATAAAAAACATGTTTTGCATTATCATAAGCTATTTTATCATCTACTCCGGTAAGCTCAAATAAGGCGGCAAGATATTTAATGTATGCAGTTCTTATAGATTCAAATTGCGGATTGAAATAATAATCTCTTTCACCAAGACCCAGTCCTGCTTGCGAAAGAGTGTACTTGTTCTTTTTACTATTCTTTGCATCAATAGAAACACCTCCGCCAAAAAATAAAGAAACTCCATCAAAATCCATATTAGATTTTAAAGCGATAAGTTCATCTATTGTTTTAACAGCATCAATTTTAGCTAACTGATCTTTTATAGGAGCGAAACCTAATTTATCTGCTTTTGCAGAGTCCATTGCGGTGTTGTAAAAATCCCTTAATTTTTGAGCGTTAGAATTTGGAGCAGCAGCTTTATTTTTTGAAGCTTTATCTAAAATAACTTTTATGTTTTTTAAATTGTTATTGTTTATTTCATTAAAACTTCCATAACGGGAATCGCTTTCGGGAAGTACAAATGTTTTTTGCCATTTACCATTGCAAAAGGTATAAAAATCGTTACGTGGGTTAGCACTCGAATCAATATACGAGAAATTAATACCCGCCTTTTGTGATAAAACATTCAGCGCTTGAAGTATTAAAAGAGATATAATGGCTTTTTTCATTTCGGTAAATAATTTGAATTTTGTGATACGAATATAACTATTTTAGTTCAACAATTGTAAGATCATCTATATAAACCAATAAACTTTTCACCTTACCATATCCCATGTTTATCATGGCTTCCTGGTACTTTAATAATTGCTTAAAGTATTTTTTGTTATTTTCTTTACCGGTCTTATAATCAATTATTGTGGTTAAATTTTTTTCAAGAATGATCCTATCGGGCCTAAATATCTCTCCACTAAATGTGGCTATTTCCATTTCTATTTTATAGATTTTTTCTTCCAGAAAATAATTCTTTAATTCGGGATGATGAACCAGTTTATTCAGTTTTTCTTTAATGGGCGCAATTTGAGTGGTATTGATCATGCCATCTAATAACGCCATGTTTATTGCTTCGTCAACCTGCAAATGAGTATTTATCTTTGAGAGGATCCAGTGAACAATAATACCCATTTCTTTTGCTTCAAGCGAGTCTTCCGAATTAAGTAAATGTGCCGCTTTTATTTGCACCACATTGTTTGAAGTGTCAAAATTTAATGGATTTAAGTTAAAATGATCAGGACTTATTTTTGAATCTTGCAATTGTTTATTATTGGCCTGTCCAATCTCAAAATAATTTGTGTTTTGTGGCTGATGGTTATCTGTAAGATATTTTTCTATCCAATGGCTTATTAGTGTTTTGCTATTATTTGAATAAGCAGAAATTACATGGAGTCGCTCAGAGGCACGTGTAAAGGCAACATACAATAAATTTAAATTCTCAAGGATCTGTTCCTGTTCTTCATCGGCAAATTCTTTTTCAAGACCGGCACTTTTTACTTTGGAGGAAAGATTGACAGCAGCAACCGGTAATTTTACTTTATCATTATTTAATTCTACCCAACTATCATTAGCCCTGTAATAATTGCTGTTACAATAAGGCACTATTACAACTGGAAACTCGAGTCCTTTGCTGGCATGGATGGTCATTATCTTTACTGCATTTGTATTAGCAGGAATTATTAATGATGCTTTTTGACTGCGTGTTTTCCACCATTCGCAAAAAGAAGAAATATTCGAGTTTTTAG